>JAHECQ010000059.1 GCA_024641625.1 Acidimicrobiales bacterium
CATCCATTTGACCTCGAAGGTGGAGTCGCCCTTGCGTTCCTTGCCTTGGCCGTCGTCGGTACGACCCTCGTCACGCTGTTTGCCGTCGCGCGAGTGCTGGCGCAGTTTGGGAATGATGCGACCCTGTGCGACCAACTGCACTGCCTGGCTTGCAGTCAGGCCGAGCCAGGTGACACTGGCTCCCAGGCTTGGATCACCGGCGCTCCGACCCAACGCCCCCAGCCAGCCCAGAATGTTGGTGAGCGGAATGGAAACCGTTTCGATCCGAGTGCCGTCATCGAGTCGGAACGGCTGAAAGGGCTCCCAGCCCTTGCGGGAGACCCCGGCCTGCTCCAATCGTGTCAACACACTCTCGACCGGTTCACCCGCGGTCTGGTAGCCGGCGGCCCAGGCAACGATGCGTCCCGGCATCCACGACAGCTGGAGTTGCACGACGCCTTTGGGCGCCGCCGGCACCACGTCGTCGCCATTGGGGTCCGAGACGGCCGGCGGCCCGAGAAGCTCGGTGAGCAACGCATCGATTCGATCCCGCTCCGCCTCGAAGTCGCCCAGGACCTGGGCTCGCTCGGCGCTGGGGATGCGGTCGCGCAAACACTCGATGAGGTCGTCGGCATCGTCGAGGAACCGCAACAGCTGAAGCACCCAGGCACTGCGATGGGCGTTGAGGACGACCTCGTCGCCTTCGGTGGCGAAGCCGTCGACATGACGCTGGACGATGTGAGCGAAATCAGCGGGGAGTTGACCGGCTGAGCGCTCGGAGAGCCGGTCGGAGTTCTCCGACGTGGGACCATCGACCGCGTCGTTCGACGCGGCGTCAGGATCAAGCTCGGATTCGAGGTCGGACACACCCGGGAGGCTCGGAAGAAGCGTGGTAATGCTCGTGGCCTTTCACTGGCGTCAACAATGACGATCAACGTTGACGAGATCGTTCGCCCCCGACGCAAGGAGACACTGCGAATGTGCCTCAAGGTTCGTGCCCCGACGACCAACTCCACCCAAGGGGGATCACGCTCGGTGATCAACCGATGGGAGACTTGTCGTAGCTTCGATGAGGTCTCGTACCGTCAACGAAGAACTCCGAAATCATAACTGACAACGGTCCGATCACCCACATCTTGAGGACTTCTTGTCGGAAAACGGTCAAATGTAGTGAACCAGCCGTTGCGTGGGAACAGGCTCGCCGAACGAACATGGCCCCGAAGAGACAGACTCGCTGAAAGGACGGACCCGAACTGCCGACAGGAACCCCGATGGCGCGACTTGCGGATGGTACGAGGACACGGCCGACAGGACGACACATGGCTCCGACACCGAGCTTCCACCCAACGTCGTTCGTCTACCCGGACGACTTCCGGGCCCAATGGCATCCGACCAATCCCGATTTGGCCTGCGTGGCCAACGCCGTCTCGTTGCTGATGCCCTACGCCGAGCCATACGTCG
Organism: Acidimicrobiales bacterium; assembly: GCA_024641625.1. Classification (GTDB taxonomy): domain Bacteria; phylum Actinomycetota; class Acidimicrobiia; order Acidimicrobiales; family SZUA-35; genus JAHECQ01. The sequence goes on from JAHECQ010000059.1 coordinate 1,441, forward strand.
TGCGATCGGTGAAGGCAACCATCGACCGACTCGATGACCCACTGCAGTCCGAGGCTCGGGCCTATGTGCGCCAAGAGGGGCAACACCACGCCCAGCACCGCCGCTTCAATGACCTGGTCGTCGAACGATTCCCGACGCTGCGCCACAACGAACGAGCCATGGCCTGGACCTATCGATGGCTCGAGCAGCGGACGTCCACCGGGTTCGGGGTGGCGTTCGCTGCCGGCTTCGAAACGGTGGCCTACGCTGCGGCGCGTTGGGTGGAGGCCCGTCGTTCAACCCTACTCACCGGCGCCGACCCGGTCGCCCGCGATCTCTTTCTCTGGCACCTGGCCGAGGAGGTCGAGCACAAGAGCGTTGCCCATGACGTCCACGAGGCGCTCGAGGGTGGCCGCGTCCGCTATCTCGGCGCAATGACCCTCTCGGCGATGTTGCTCGGCTTCTTCGCCTTCCTCAACGCGCTGACCATCCTCGTCGTCACCGGCCGGATCCTCAACCCCTTCGCCCATTTGCGACTGTTGTGGTGGTCGATCACCTTCTTGTTCGAGCTCGTGCCGGCGATGGTGATTTCCGCGCTGCCGGGCCACCACCCGAGCGATCTCGTCGATCCGCTCTTCTACTCGCAGTGGCTGGCCCAACAGCGCGATTCCCACTGATCCGGCGATCATCGGCGGACACCGGTCCGGTTCCTCAGGATGGCCCAGTTCCTCAGGATGGCCCAGTCTCCTGGTGGACCAACTCGACGACCTGCTCGAGGTTGGCGATTCGTTCGTCGAGATCACGCCCTCGCACCCCGATCCGAAGGGTGTCCACACCTGCGGCTTGGTAGGCGCGTATGCGCTGACGCACCATGGACTCGTCGCCGATCAGGTTCGCCGCCAATACCAGTTCGTCGGGGACGGCGGCCGCGGCGGCTTCACGATTGCCCGACACCCACAGGTCCTGCACCTCGACCGCCGCCCGTTCGTACCCGGCCCGCTTGAACGCGGCATTGTAGAAGTTGGTGCTGGCCGAGCCCATGGCTCCCAGGACGAACGCCATGCCCGGTCGATGACGTTCGATGATGGCATCGACATCGTCGCCGATCTCGACGGTTCCTCCGACTTCGATGTCGATGTCGGCCAATGAGCGACCCATCGATTCCGCGCCGGCCCGGATGGGATCCAGGAAGATGTCGGCATGCTCGGGCACGAACGCCGTTCCCAACCAGCCGTCGGCCATGGCCCCGGTGAACTCGAGTGACGCCGGACCGAGCGTGGCCAGGTAGATGGGAAGATCGGGCTTCGGAGGGGTCGAGAGGCGCAGCGCCTTGCCTTCTCCGCCAGGTCGTGGCAGCACGTAATGCTTGCCCTCGAACTGGATCTTCTCGCCGCGAAGGGCCATACGGACGATCGCGACGTACTCCTTCAACCTCGACAGGGGCTGAGCGAAGGAAGCTCCGTGGAGGCCTTCGACGACCTGCGGACCGCTGACTCCGAGTCCGAGCAGGAACCGGTCGTTTGACACCATGGCCATGGTGGCTGCGGTCATGGCCGTCATGGCCGGTACTCGGCTGCTGATCTGCATGATGCCGGTGCCGAGCTTGATGCGCTCGGTCATTGCCGCCAGATAGGCGAGCGGGGCGATGGTCTCCATCCCCCAGGCCTCGGCCGACCAGGCAACGTCGACGCCCGCCCGCTCGGCCGCCAGGGTGAAGGCCACGGTGTCGCTGAAGGGAGCTCCGTCGTAGTAGGCGTTGCCGATACCGATGGCTGTCTTCATGGCCCCGCTCCTCACTGGGCCGAGGGGAACTTGGGGGCCCGCTTCTCCCGAAGCGCCCGGGCGCCCTCGGCCGCGTCCGGGCCGAGGAAGGAGAGCATTTCGAACGCCAGACTGGCATCGAACGCCGGCGCCGCCTGGGACAACCACAGGTTGAGCGAGCGCTTGGTCCACCGCGCTGCATCCTGGGGGCCGTTGGCGATCTTGTTGGCCACCTTCATGGCCTCGTCCATGAGTTCGGCCTGCGGCACCGACTTGGAGACGAGGCCGATCTCGTCCGCTGTCTTGCCATCGATGAAGTCTGCGGTGAGGAGGTAGTACTTGGCCTTGGGCATGCCGCAGGCCAGCGGCCACAGGATGTTCGCGTGATCACCCGCGCCGACACCCAGGCGAAGGTGACCGTCGGTGAATCGAGCCTCTTGGGCGATGATGGAGATGTCGGCCATGAGGGCGACGGCCAGGCCGGCGCCGACGGCGACACCGTTGATGGCCGAGATGATGATCTTCTCGCAGTTGAGCATGCGGTAGACGACGTCGCCCGCTTCCTTGAGGACGTTGCGGATGACGCTGTAGTTGCCCGCCATCCCCTCGATCCACTCGAGGTCGCCGCCGGCTGAGAAGGCTTCGCCCTCACCGGTGATCACGACGACCCGGGTGTCCTCGTCGTCATGGATGTCATCCCAGACGCGACTCAGACCGTAATGGAGCGGAGCGTCGGTGGCGTTGTAGTGCTCGGGGCGATCGATGGTGATGAGGAGCACGCCGTTGTCACGCCGTTCGAAGCGAAGGTTGGGATAGTTGCCGAAGTAGTGGTCAGACATGGTGCGATCATGGTCGGCCGCAGGCCAACCGGCAACTACCCTGTCACGGCGAACCCGAGGAGATCCCGTTGTCCGAGCAAATCGACACCCGCGAGGGCTGGTTGAGCGATGAAGACATTGCCACCGTCCGCGCACGCCTCCCGATCGTCTACGTCGAGGCGATTCCTGTGCGCATCAACCAAGCAGGTGAGGTCATCCAGATCGGATTGCTCCTGCGGGCGATGCCCGATGGCACCATCAGCCGCGCCATCGTGAGCGGTCGGGTGATGTGGGGCGAGCGGGTACGCGAAGCGCTCGTCCGACACATCGAGAAGGACCTCGGTTCGCTGGCCCTGCCGAAGATCCCGCCCAGCCCCACGCCCTTCACCATCGCCGAGTACTTCCCCGAGCCCGAGCGCTCGGGCTTCCACGATCCCCGCCAACACGCAGTGAGCCTCGTCTATCTCGTCCCGGTCGAAGGGATCTGCGAGCCTTCGCAGGAATCCCTCGAGATCACCTGGATCACGCCCGCCGAGGCCGACACGGCCGAGGTCAAGGCCGAGATGACCTCGGGCCAGGATCGCCTCCTCCGCCTGGCACTGGCTCATGCCGGCTGCCTGCCCTAGTCACTCCGGAAACGAGAAGTCGATGTCCACCCTCATCCACCGACGAACCTATGACTGCGAGGCGTTCACCGAGGGTGACGACGCCATCAGGGTGCGCGGTCACCTCGTCGATACCAAACCCCACGGTCTCTGCCTGGCCGATGGGCGGCGCCTCGTCATTCACGAGATGACCGTCGACCTCATCGTGCAGATGCCATCATTCGAGATCACCGACGTGCAGAACTCGATGGAGATCAGCCCCTACCGGGCATGTAGCGGCATCCTGGTCGACTACCGCAGACTCATCGGCACCTCGATCACCCGGGGCTACACCCACCGCGTTCGCGAGATGTTCGGTGGCCCGAAGGGATGCTCGCACATGGGAGCGCTGCTCCAGGCCATGGGCCCGGTTGCCGTACAGGCCAGTTGGAGCCTTGCGAACCTGCACCTGCAGCCCGAAGATCGTCTGAACGAAGGCGAGATCGACCCCCTCGAGCGCGAGCGTCGGCTGCGCCTCAACCTCAACACCTGCCATGTGTGGGCCGAAGAGGGCGAGCAGATGGCCCTGGTCCAGATCGGCCGGACGCCCAAGCGCCCCGGCTGGGAGGTCGACCGACTCCGCTCGCTGAGTATCGATGTGCCTCCCGAGCAGTCCGACCACTGAGCAGGCCCGATCGGACGTTACCGGCCGAGGCGACGGCGGAACTCCTCGCTCTCGCTGAACTCGACCATGAGCTGACCGCGGGTCATGCCGGCGATGATGCGATTCAGCCAGTAGACCAGGCCCGGCGTGTCCGGGGCTCGGCCCATGACGTTCCGGTAGACGAGACGGATGAACTGCTCGTCGTTCAACGACCCGTAGCGTGCGGTGAACTCCGGTGCCGCCGCGAAGGCGGCACTGACCCGATCGAGTGGCTGGCCGGCGTCCAACCAGTATCCGAGGCCGGCGGCATCGGGCGCTCGGAGGAAGTAGGCCCAGTAGAGACGGGCGATCGGACTCGTCTGGTCGGCCTCGGCGAGCCGGTCACGCGTCCGCTCCATGAACTCCCGGGATTCGGAGAATCCGATCATCACCGAGCCGCGCGACACGCCTTGGCGTAGTCGTTGGGTCCAGAACTCCAGACCGGCGAGATCGGGTGACCGATCAAGGACGTTGCGGTACACGCGCTCGACGAACGACCGGTCGTCCAACGTGCCGTACCGGGCCACGAACTCGGCCGATCCGGCGAAGGAGGCCGAGACCTCGGCCAGCGAGCGCCCGTTGGCTCGTTGTGACATCCAGTACTGAAGGCCGGAGAAATCCGGCAGTCGAAGGAAGTACGCAAGGTACAGGCGGGAAATGCTCGCTCGGTCCGACGAGACGTCGATGGAGGTCGGAGGCGGTGGAACCGTCGGTTGCGCGAGAAAGCCGAGATCGCCGTAGTCGGCGCCGAGCACACGGTCGGCGTCGACGTGCAACCAGGATGTCAGGACGGTGTCGTACACCTTGCGGTAGTCGACCGTGGTTCGGAGGTTGCCGGATCGGTCCGGATCCGACAGCGCGGACAACTCGCCGTACCTCCCTCCCTTGACGCCGGGGCCGACCGCCAGCCAGGTCGATGCCGAGCCATGGTCGGTCCCGAGGGATGCATTGGCCGAGATGCGACGACCGAACTCCGATGTCGTGAGCACGACGGCCCGGGACCGATGTGCGGGCTCGAGCGCGCCGAAGAAGGCCGCCAGACCGTCGTCGAGATCGCTCAGCCGTTCGGCGTGCAGGGCCGCCTGCTGGGCGTGGTGGTCGAAGTCGCCGTAGGAGAGATGGACGATGCGCACACCCACATTGGCGTTGACCAATCTCGCCGCCAACGTCAAGGGCCCGGCCAGACGACCCTCCGGAACGCTTGCGCTGTAGATCGTCGACAGGTTGGCGGCGATCCCGAACGCTTCGGCTCCCTGCTCTGCGAGCGCGTCGGCCAACTCGCCGAGCCCGGTGCTCCCGCCACCGCCGATGCGGGCCAGCGCCTGATACTGGCGCTGATGGACGGGGTCGGACTCGGGCGCAAACAGACCGCTCGCCTTGTTGGGGATGGCGATGGCCTGACTCGACTGACCGGTCATGAGCAGGGGGACGCTCGAGCCGAAGGTCACCGATGCAAACGGGTTTCCCGCTGTTGGGAGTTGGTCCCCCGCTCGGCCCAGCCAGCCGGAAGTCGGGAGGCCGCCCGATGCCGACCCGTGCATCACGCGGGCCATCGACGTGAAATGCGACAGGTCGGGCGAAGGATGGCCCACGCCTTCGAGAACTGCGACGTTGCCGGCGTCCCATTGGGCTTTGACGTTGCGCAGCGACGGGTGGAAGCCGCGCTCGGCGTCGATCCTCAGCGTGTTCGCCGCCGGAATCGACAGCCCGGCCCGCTTGGTCGCATACGACGGGTCGCTGATCGGGATGACGGTATTGATCGAGTCGTTCCCGCCGACCAGGGTGATCACCACCAACACGCCGTCGGTCGCCGAGGCACCGGCGACCGCCGCCTCGGCTTCGGCAGTCAACCAACGGGGCAGAGCCGCCGACTGCACGACGGTCAGTGCCGAGGTGGCCGCCGTCGCCAGCAGGAAGCGACGACGGGAGAGCGCCTGATGATCCTGCGGGGCAGGTACCGAGAGCTTCGCCAGAACGGCGTGGGTCGAGTCGTCGGTCATGCGAGCTGGAACTCCGGAGTCAGGGGCACGAGATACAACAGCCCGGCTTGTTCGGCCCAACGGCTCGTTGCTCGTTCCTCGGTGACGAACCGCTCCAGCGAAGCAACCGTCGCCGGCGACGGCTGGTCGATGCCGTGCATCGAGAGCGCCGCCGTCACCGCAGCCTCGACCGACAGCGAACGAGTACCGGCCAGCGAACCGACCACTTCGATCCCCCGCCACCGCAGGCGGCTGGCAAAGCTGCTCTTCGCCCACATCGCAGGAGCCGAGATCCATGCTCGGTTCTGCTTCCAACCGGCGACGTTCGGCGGAGCGTACGGTTCCTGACCCATGGATTCGAGCGTCCATTCGGGATGGGCTTCAGCGCACGGAAGGCCGGAGTACCGCATCCCGGCCACCGTGAATTCGATCGGACTGCGGATCAGCCCTTGCCGGGCCCGACTCGACAGGAATTCCGGCCGCAGCAGCATCGCCCGGAGCAGCGCATCCATTCGCATCCCTCCAGCGCGGAAGTCGGCCGCCAGGGCGTCCACGAGCGCCGCTTCGGGATCCGGGTAGGCGAAGAACGACCACACCCGGGCGGCCAGATAGCGAGATGCCTGCGTCTTGGGCGGCCCCGTGAGGAGATGGGTGATGATCTCGGGACCGTCCCAATTCCGGGTGATGCCCATGAAGGTCTTGTCGGTGTCGTCGTGCCGATCGGCTCGGAACTCGTAACGATTGGTGGCGGAGTTCACACCGTGGCCCGTCCAGGCTCGAGCCGACTCCCGAACGTCGTCTTCGCTGTAGAACCCGACACCCAGCAGGAACAGCTCCATGAGCTCACGGGCGAAATTCTCGTTCGGGCTTCGAGCCACATTGACGTCGTTGTCGAGGTAGCGAAGCATCGCCGTCTGGGTCGAGACCTGCTGGACCAGGGTCTCCACCGATCCCATCCCGTACCGGCGGAACAGCTGACTCTGATCGAACATCGCCTGATGGTCGCCCACCTTGTCGAGCGACGAACACAACAGGCCGTGCCAGAACAGGACCATCTTCTCGACAATGGGTGCAGGGCTGGTCCGGCAACGCTCGAGCCAGAAGTGGGTCATGTCCACAGAACGGTCCCACCAGCCCCGACCGGGGTCGAGGTCAGGCAGCCCGACCGACAGCGAGGGGGCGGCGGTCACGTCGAGGACCCGGTCGACCACCTGTGTCCACGGCAAGCCTTCCAACGCGTCGATCTCGGCCGGCAGGCCCCCGAAACCGACCCGGCGCAGGACATGGGCCACCTCAACCCGAGACGTTGCAGTGGGGAGCGATGGCATCCCTCTTCTTCGACCGTTCGACGCACCGAACTTGAGCCCGACTCGAGGTCGACGGCCACGGTTTCGTGCGCAGATGGTGATGGTCCCTAGTGTGTCGCCATGCACAATTTCCAGGATCGCCTGGCGATCGTCACCGGTGCCGGCGCCGGCATGGGACGAGAGCTGGCCGTGCAGCTCACTCGAGCGGGGGCCCACCTTGCCCTGTGTGACGTCCACCCCGATGCCCTCGAGGAGACCGCGAGCCTCTGCGACCCCGATCGTCGGGTCAGCACCCATCTGGCCGATGTCTCCGACGAGGCCGCGCTCGAGCGGTTCCGTGACGAGGCCATGGCCCACCACCGAATGAACCATGCCCATCTGTTGTTCAACAACGCAGGTATCGGGGGCGGCGGGAGTTTCGTGACGTCTTCTCGCGAGGCCTGGGAGCGGACCTTCGACATCTGTTGGCGTGGGGTCTATCTCGGGTGTCGGGTCTTCCTGCCCCTGCTCATCGCAGCCGATGAGGGACACGTGATCAATACGTCCAGCATCAATGGCTTCTGGGGCTCCCTCGGCCCGAGGGTGCCCCACACGTCCTACGCTGCCGCCAAGTTCGCGGTGAAGGGGTTCACCGAGGCCCTGATCTCCGATCTCCGGCTCAACGCGCCCCATGTCGGCGTCTCGGTTGTCATGCCCGGTCACATCGGCACCGAGATCGCACGCAACTCGGTGCTCCTCCACGGCGCCGAAGTGAATGCAAGTGTCTCCGAGCGGGCCAACCAGTTCAGGAACCTCGCCCCCACCTCCGCAGCCGAGGCTGCCACCATCATCCTCGATGGGGTGCGTGCCGGACGCTGGCGCATTCTCGTCGGCGAGGACGCGCACACCCTGGACGAACTGGTACGCGCCGACCCCGAACTGGCCTACGAGTCCGAGTTCATCACCCGCATGCACGAAGCCGGCGTCTTCCGAGGAGTCGTCGCCGAGTAGTCACTCGCCGCTCGACCCGTCACATGCGCAGCATCACGCGACTCGCCTCGCGCCCGTCCCTGGGATTCCTTGCTTCTCCTGGATTCGTCATGGCCGTCATCATCCTGTTCTGGGGTCTTGGTCCGCCGGTGTCGAAGCTGATCACGGCGCCCTCGGTGATTGCGGTGTTGTACCGCTTCTGGCTCTCGGTTCCCGTGCTCTATCTCCTGGCCAAGTTCACCGGCCATCGGCTGAGCATGGACACCATCAAACGGACGGCCTTCGCCGGCGCGGCATTCGGCATCAACCTGGTCTTTGTGTTCCTCACCATCAACGAGGCAGCCATTGCGGTGCTGAGCGTGATTGCTGCGCTCCAACCGGGGATGATCCTGCTGATCGCCGGTCGGTATCTGGGCGAGCGACCGACGGCGTGGCATGTCCTGTGGACGATCGTCGGTGTCGGTGGCACCGTCGTGGTGGTGCTCGGTGGGGGCAAGGCCTTCGAGGTCAGCGGGCTGGCCATCATCTACTCGCTGATCTCGCAGCTCTTCTTCACCTTCTACTTCGTCGAGACCAAGCGTGTCCGCAGCCGGATCCAGATCGACTCCATCGAGTGGATGGCCGGTGTCACCCTCTTCGCCGCCCTGACCGTGACCCCATGGGCGCTGCTGACGAGCACCCGTGAGGACTACCTGGCCGTTGGCGGTCTCGACTGGCTCTGGCTCGCCTTCATCATCATCTTCACCGGCGGTCTCGGCCATGTCCTCATGGCCTGGGTGACGAAGTACATCGACGCGTCGCGTTCGTCGCTCTACCTGCTCTCGATGAACATCGTGGCCATCGGCGCAGCATGGCTGATCCACGACGAGCCTTTGTCCCTCCTCCAACTGCTGGGAGGCGCCATCGTCTTCGCTGCGGTCGGTGCCGTGGTGAGCCGACCGGCTCAGCCGGCGGGCTGAGCCTGGGAGGCTCGCTTCAGGTTCGTGGCCGTCGCGGCATGCGCACGGCGCGGATCGATGATCGACGCTGCGGTCGCCAGCGCAGCGAAGGCAACCACCGTACCCACCAGGAACGTCGTGAAGAATCGTCCCGCGTCGCTGCTCTCGCCCACCAGCACGTTCATGGTCTGGATACCACACACCGTGCCGATGAACATGAGCTGCTGAGCCATGCCGTTGGCGATACCCATGTCGGCAGGGTCGACATTGGACACCACCATGGCCGAGACCGACGGCTGGGAGAGCCCGGCGGCGAGACCCGACAGGATGAGGCCCACGACGATCAACCCGATGCCGACGGTGCTGGTGAGCGGTGTCGACGAGGTGAAGGCGATCATCGACATCGCCATGCACGCGGCGCCCATCATGATCGGAATCTTCTCACCGAACCGGCTGGGCAGGTGGCCACCGAATGGCGAGGCGATGCTGAAGGCCGCAGGCCGGGGAGCCATGAGCAAGGCGATCCCCCCCACCGTCCAGCCGTAGCGCTTGGTCAACAGCGCCGGGGTGACCACGAACCCTCCCATGTAGGCAAACTGGATGAGCGCAGAGGTGACCATCGGCAGGACGAAGTTGCGCCGCTTGAAGTAGTTGAGCTTCAGCATGGGTGCCGGCGAACGTTCCTCGACCTTGACGAAGGCGAAGATGCCCGCCGCCGCCAGCACCACCAGACCCCAGGCCACCAGGTCGCGAGCCGCCGCCGCGCCACCGAGCGAGGTGATGCGGGTGGCGAACCGGGTGATGGCCAAGAGACCCGACAGCACGCCCAATGCCAGGGTTGCCGCTCCCGGATAGTCGAGTTTCACGTTGGACTGCGTCGGCGTGGCCCGCACGAGGAAGTAGCCGGCGACGAACGCCAGCCCCGTGACCCCGGCGAAGCTGATGAAGATCGGCCGCCAGCCGACGATGTCGATCATGGGTCCACCGACCACCAGGCCGATGGTCGGTGCCCCGGTCATGGCGAACTGGAACCAACCGACCGCCTTGGCCCTACCACCGGCGCCGTACGCGTTCATCATGAGCGCCAGCGCGTTGGGGTTGACGCATGCGCCGAACATGCCGAAGATGACCCGGAAGACGATGAGCGAGAGGGCGTTCCAGGCCAGGCCACAGGCGACGGTGGCCAACGCGCCACCCACGAGACCGATCAGGAAGATCTTCCGGTGACCGTAGAGATCACCCAGCTTGCCGGTGAGCGGCGTGCTGACGGCCATGGCCAACATGAGTCCGGTGATGACCCAGGTGAGGGTGGCCCGATCGCTGTCGAGATCTTCGGCGATCTTGCCCAGGGCCACGGTGACGATGGTCATCAGTGAACCGAAGGCCATGACGGCCAGCATGACGACGCCCAGCAGCGTGCGCTGGTAACCGATGTCGATCCCGGCCTCGGCCGGGCTCGCCACTGCGACAGCCGGCAACGCTGTGCGGTTCCTCATGCTGTCACCTTCACGACCGTGGCCCCTTCACGACGGTGGCCCCTTCACCGGGCAGCGCACACCATCGAAATCGTACGTCTTTCGAACTATCTGGAGAATAGCCTTCGCATCGACCGAGGACGGGCGTCGACCGACAGCTAGGGCTGTGACTCCTGTCTCGCCATCGGGCTCGGTGCCTCCACCAGGCTCTGCAGGACACGACCGATGGGACCGTGGTCATCGAACACGACCGCTTCGAGGAGAGCTGCTCGGTTCCCGCCGTGTTCGACCCGGGCGTCGACGGCAATCCACCCACCACGGGGCAGACGGGTCAGCTGCAGGGTGATGTCGGGATTGATGTAACTCCCCCCTCCCGGCGACTCGTCCCAACCGGCTGCGGCGGCCAGGTCCGACACCGTGGCCACCGTCACCAGCGGTGTGTTCACCCGACCGGCGATCAAGGGCGATTCGAGCCGTATCCACGTGATGCCAGGGCCGGGCGCCTCGTGGGAGCCCACCACGTAGCGAAGCTCGGCGGCGTCGCAGTTGAACCCGGGCATCGGGTACTCGAACTCACCGCCGGAGCGGCCGTCAGAGGGGGTGTCGGGTCGCTCGGGAACCGTTCCTCCGAGGGGTGCTGCCGCCAAGTCGGCGGCAATCCACTGCGAGGACGCCCGGGCCACCACTACTCCCTCGGCCCGCAGCGCGGCGTCGATCAGCGTGGCTCGACGGCCCTGCTTGACCACGACCGCCTCGGTCTCGAGGATGGCCAGCGGCACCGGTCGCAACATCTCGACCGTGAGACGGGAGCACAACATCGGCGAATCGGCCGCTGCCTGCTCGACCGTGTGGGCCAAGAGCCCGACGACCGGCCCCCCGTGCAGCGTGTCGGGGCTCCACGGGCCCCGGCAATAGTCGGTGGCCCGCACCGTGTGGGCATCGAGAGGTACGAAGAGCGCGGTCGTGGACTCGGATGCCCTGTGCTCGGATCCCCTGTGCTCGGATGCCCTGTGCTCGGATGTCCTGTAGTCGGATGCCCTGTGCCCCGATGCGGTCCGATCGCCCGCGTCGCGATCGACCGTGCTGTGCTCAGAGCCCATAGCGGGTGCCCTCGGTTCGAACCCACTCGCCGATTCGCTCCCCGATCATGATGGTCGAGAGGTTGATGTTGGCCCTCGGTACGGTCGGCATGATCGAGGCGTCGGCCACCACCAGTTGATCGACCGCATGACACCGGCCGTACTGATCGACCACCGC
>JAHECQ010000455.1 GCA_024641625.1 Acidimicrobiales bacterium
GGCGTTGTTCTCCTCATCCAGCAGGATGTTGGCGGGCTTCACGTCGCGGTGCACCACGCCGGCCGCGTGGGCCGTGTTGAGCGCCGCACCGATCTGATCGACGAGGCGCCCGACCGCAGAGATCGGCAGCGGCCCATCGAGTAGGCGCGATTCGAGGGTGCCGCCCCGCAGGTAGCGCATCACCAGGTAGGCGCCGCCCGGTTCACGCCAATAGTCGTACAACGGCACGATGTAGGGGTGTTCGAGACGAGCCACCAGGTGGGCTTCGGTCTCGAAGCGCCGAATGAACTCCGGACGATTCGCAAGCTCGGCCCGGATCTGTTTGATCGCGACCTCCCGGCCCACCGATGGCTGGGTGCCTCGGTAGACGATCGAGAACGCACCCTCGCCCAAGCGTTCCGAGATGCGATAACCGCGCAGGGCCCGTCCGCCGTCCCCCGACCGAAGCGTCGGATCGGAGTCGACAATGCGTCGCTCCAACTCGAGCGCCTCTCGACTCGGCTCGAGTCCCGCATCGATCAGCGCCTCCCGATGGCGTTGAAAGGCACGGAGCGCATCGGCTTGCCGGTCGTTGAGGTAGAGCGCCTGCATCAGCTGACGCCAGAACCGCTCCCGTAGTGGGTGCAGCGCTGCCGCAGTCTCGAGCGACGGCAGGATCTCGGTCACGGACCCGTTGCGCAAGTGCGCCTCGTGCCAGCCCTCGAGCGCCACCAGATGGGCCTCCTCCAGCCGGTTGCGTTCCAGGTCCAGCCACGACGCGTCGTACCCGCTGAAGGGCTCGCCGCGCCAAAGCTGGAGCGCCCGACCGAAGTGGGTGGCCGCCGCCACGGGGTCCGAGGCATTCCGCCCGGCGGCCAGATGTTCCTCGAACCGATCGATGTCCAGGTCGAGCACCGAGAGCACCAATTCATAACCACCCGAGACTGTTCGGATGGCGTCGTCACCAAGCGCTCTGCGAACCCGCCGTACCGCCGTGCGCAACGCCGGGTTCGGATCAGCCGGACGATCGCTGTCGTCGAAACATCGGTCGGCCAGGTCTTCCAGGCTCAACCGGTGATGCTCGGAGGCATACAGCGCCAGGAGAATCCGAGTCGGTCGGAGACCATCGAGATCCCTCGCACCGTCCGCGCCGATGACCTCGACCGGTCCCAGCAGCCGAATGCTCACGCCTCCCATTCGTTCCCCCTGATTCCCCCTCGTGTCAAGCATGGTTGCACGATGCTGCAGGCAGATGACAAGAAGTTGACGAAGGAGTTCTACCTGGTCAACGCCGTGCCCGCCAGCGGCAGCGGGAGCGGGTTACCGTCCTCAGCTGGTGTGGACGAATTCGACGATGTTGCCGTCGGGGTCGGCGACCATGCCGATGGTGATGCCCGGACGCGCCTCGCGAATGGGAATGACCACCTTGACGCCGGCCGCCTCGCAAGCGGCCATCACCTCTTCGAGGTTGGCCACGTGAATCGTGAAGTAGCGATAGCCGGTTGCCCCGGGGATACCGCCGCGCGCCGGCCGTGCCTCGGGCACCTCGTTGTACTTCACCAGCTTGATGAGCGTCTGGCCACACCGGAGCCGGTGCATGGTTCCGCCACCACCGAGGGGCATGGGCACGTCCGCCTCGTGGGTCATCCCCAACAGATCGCGGTAGAACGCGAGCGAGGCCTCGGAATCGGTGATGACGATGCCCAGGTCGATGGCCGTTTGCGTGAGTTGGAGTTCCATGGCCGCGACGCTAGCGGAGTTCGGCTTTGTTCTTCTTCTTGACGGCGTCGATCATCGTCTGACGAGCAGCGGCCACCTCGGCATCGGTCAACGTGCGATCGTGGGCCTGCAGCCGGAGCGAGAACGCAAGCGACCGTGTGCCGGCACCCAGCTGCTCGCTTCGGAACGAGTTCAGGAACCGAACACGCTGCACCAACGGCCGACCTGCGGTCGAGAGTGTCGTGAGCAGGTCCGAGACGGGCACGGCGTCGGGAACCACGAAGGCCAGATCGATGTCACTCGAGGGATAGTTCGAGACGGGCTGATAGCTCGGGCTCACGCCCAGGGCCACCACGACCGGCGCGATGTCGAACGCCAACCACCCGACCCGGCCATTGATGGCGTACCGCTCCAGGACACGGGGATCGACCTCGCCGACCTCGCCCATCGTTCGCCCCCGGAACACGATCTCCGCCGACCTCGTGGGGTGCAACCCGGGCCGCGGCTTGTTCACGATCTTCACCTCGCGCAAGCCCAGGCCGGCCGCGATCCGATGGAACAATCGGGTGGCCTCGACCGCGGTCTGATCGGCCAGGATGGCGGCCGCCCACTCCGGCTCGGCGGGTAGGACCGAGCCATCCTCGGCCGGAAGGAACACGCGTCCGAGCTCGAACAGCTGGACACCGCTGTTGCGATGGGACTGGTTGTAGGCCACCGCCTTGAGGAGCCCCGGTAGCAGCGACGTACGGAGGATGGACTCCTCGGCGGCCAGCGGGTTCTCGAGTGAGATGGCGACCGAATCGTCCAGCCCCGCGGCCGCCAGATCATCCGGCGCGAGGAACGGCATCGGCATTGCCTCGGACAACCCGGCTCCCAACAACGTGCGACGAATGCGCCGCCGGCCACGCTGCTGCGGGGTGAGTTCGCCGGTCTGGCTCGGCGTGGGGACGCGCTTGCCCGACTTGGCATACCCGTGATGGCGAGCGATCTCCTCGATCAGGTCTTCCTCGATCGAGCTGTCGGGACGCCACGTCGGTGCCTCGACCATCCAGCCGGGCCCGGCACCGGCTTCCTCCGCAGGCAGCGGAGCGCACACGAAACCGATCGGTTCGAGGTAGGCCCTGATCTGCTCGGCGTCGAGGTCGGTGTTCAGTAGATGGTTGACCCGCGCCACCCGCAGCCGTATCGGCGGCTTGGGAACGAAGCCACCCTCGACCACCACAGCGCCGGCGGTCAACGTTGCCCCGCAATGCTCGACGGCCAAGGCACAGAAGCGATCGAGTGCTCGCTCGATCCCCATCGGGTCGACGCCGCGCTCGAAACGGGTCGACGCCTCCGATCGGAGGTTCAGCCGCCGACTGGTCCTGGCGATGCTCATCCGGTCCCACACCGCCGCCTCGAGCAGCACCCGACTGGTGGCATCGGTGATCTCGGTCGAGGCCCCGCCCATCACGCCGGCCAGACCGATCGGGCGATCCTCGGCGTCACAGATCAGGCCATCGCCCGGCGTGAGCGTCCGAATCTGACCATCGAGGGTCTCGAGCGTCTCCCCTTCGGTCGCCCGTCGCACCCGCAGATGCCCATTGGGCACCAGATCGAGATCGTACGTGTGATTGGGCTGCCCCAACTCCAACATCACATAGTTCGACAGATCGACCACGTTGTTGATCGATCGCATCCCGGAGGCGGTCAGACGAGCCGCCATCCATGACGGCGACGGTCCGATCGAGAGGTTCTCCAGCACACGTACACCGAACCGGGCGCACAGTTCCGAGTCCAGGATCTCGACCGACGCCACTTCGGTGCTCGCCGG
>JAHECQ010000456.1 GCA_024641625.1 Acidimicrobiales bacterium
ATCTCGCCGATGGTCTCGGTGGGATCGCTCATGGTGTCCTCGGCGGCTGCGATGAGGCGGCGGACTTGTTCACCGGTGAGCGTCTCGTGTTCGAGAAGGGCCCGGGCGATCAGGTTGAGCGCCGGGCGGTGACGGGTCATGAGTGCCCGGCACCGGTCCTCCGCTTCGAGCAGGATGCGTTGGGTCTCCTCATCGAGGACTCGCGCCGTCTCGTCGGAGTATTCCTTGGAGTTGAGCATGTCTTCACCGAGAAATACCGGACCCGAGGTCGAGAACGACATGGGGCCGACCTTGTCCGACATACCCCATTCGGTGACCATGCGCCGAGCGATGTTGGTGGCTTGCTGCAGGTCGTTGGCAGCGCCGCTGGAGACCACTTCGAACACCATCTGCTCGGCGTTGCGACCGCCGAGGGCCATCGTGATGAGATTCTCGGCCTGGTTCTTGCGCAGACTGTGACGGTCCTCTTCGGGAAGAGTCATGGTGACCCCGAGGGCCATGCCCGTCGGGATGATGGTGACCTTGTGGAGCGGATCGTAGCCCGGTAGCACCGCCGCCATGAGCGCGTGGCCGGCTTCGTGGTACGCCGTCATCTCTCGCTCCACCTCGGACATCACCAGCGACTCGCGCTTGACGCCCATGATCACCCGGTCACGGGCCATGTCGAAATGACGCGCACTCACTCGCTTCTCACCGAGGCGCACGGCGAAGAGTGCGGCCTCGTTCACGAGGTTGGAGAGATCGGCTCCGCTCATGCCCGGAGTGCCACGGGCGATGACGTTGACATTCACGTCTTCGGCCATCTTCTTGTGCTTGATGTGCACCTTCAGGATCTCGATGCGGTCGTCGAGTTCCGGCAGGGGGACGACGACCTGACGGTCGAAGCGCCCCGGGCGAAGCAGAGCAGGGTCGAGGATGTCGGGGCGGTTGGTGGCTGCCATCATGACGATGCCCTCGGTGGTCTCGAAACCATCCATCTCCGCCAGCATCTGGTTGAGGGTCTGCTCGCGTTCGTCGTGGCCTCCGCCGAGACCGGCGCCGCGCTTGCGTCCGATCGAATCGATCTCGTCGATGAAGATGATGGCTCGGCCGAGTTTGCGGGCCTCGTTGAACAGATCGCGTACGCGGCTGGCGCCGACTCCGACGAACATCTCCATGAAGTCCGAGCCGGTGACCGACAGAAAGGGAACGCCGGCTTCACCGGCGACGGCTCGAGCGATGAGCGTCTTGCCGGTTCCCGGGGGCCCGACGAGCAACACGCCCTTGGGGATGCGGGCACCGATTTCGGCGAAGCGGTCGGGATTCTTCAAGAAGTCGACCACTTCGGTGATCTCGCGCTTGACCGCACCGTAACCGGCCACGTCGGCGAAGGTGGTGCCCGGTCGTTCGGTGGTGTAGGTCTTGGCCTTCGAGCGTCCGATGGACATGATGCCGCCCATCTGGGACTGCTGGCGGCGAGCCATCCACCAGAAGAATCCGATCACGATCATGAAGGGCAGGAAGATCGGGATCAGAAGGTCGACGACGAAATTGCCGCTGGGCGTCAGGTTCTCGACCTGCACGTTGTTGCTCTTCAGCAGGGCCAGATCGGTCTCGGGGAAGGGGTCCTGGCCGGTGGTGCGGAAGCTGTCGCCCGAGGTGTATTCGCCCTCGATACGAGCGGTGACGTTGTTGTACTCGATGCTCTTGACCTGGCCCTCCTCGACCTGGGTGAGGAACTCGCTGTAGGGGACGTCCGTGCTGTCGCTCGGGTTCAGCGCCGCCATGGCGGCAAGCACGGCGGCGAAGATGCCGACGACGACCCAGATCGACCAGCGCGGCCAGCCTCCATCGGCCCGACCGGGAAGCTTCGGGTTGCGGCCAGGGGGAGGAGGAGGCGGGGGACCGTTGTCAACCATCCCCTCAGCCTAGGCGGTGGATGCCACGAAGATGGCTCGCTCGGCCAACTGCGGTCGTCGAACCTGCGAGGTCGGGGATACTCTCGCCCGGTGTCTGCGACCGAGCCTCCCGACTGGGGATTGACGGAGGTTGTCGGATGGTTCTTCGTGGCCCAGATCGGGACGCTCCTCTGGGCGTCCCTGGTGTTCGGTCCCCTCGCCGGCCCGCTTCGGGCCGGAACCTTCTCCGACCCGACGATGACCGGCATGTTCTGCAGCGCGTTCGTGCTCTGGTTCGCCTACGGCGCCGGTCCGATCATCACCACCCGAACCCGTGGGCGCGGACCCGTGCACGACCTACGAACGGTGGTGCGTCCGCTGGATGTTCCCATCGGACTGGCTGCCGGTGCATTCCTGCAGTATCCCGTGCTCACCGCGCTGTATTTCCCGATTCTGCGGATCGTCGACGGTGATCCGTCTGCTGCGGCCGAAGAGTTGAATGCCCGAGCGTCGGGCCTCACCGCCAAGATCCTGCTCGTCGTACTGGCCGGCGTGATGGCGCCGCTGGTGGAGGAGCTCTTCTTTCGCGGCTTCATGCTGCGTGGTCTCCTGAAGCGATTCGGCCCTGGGGTGTCTGTCGTGGTACAAGCGGTTGTCTTCGCCGCCATCCACTTCCAGCCCCTGCAATTCCCCGGTCTGCTTCTGGTGGGGCTCGTGTCGGGGGTGGTCGCGTTGCGGACGAATCGCCTCGGGATCTGTTGGGCGTTGCACGCCGGCTTCAACGGCCTCACCCTGGTCCTGCTCTTCAACTGACCCGAGGCACCGATGGTCTCGGGCGCTGAGCTGACCTGGTCGAGGCGTCAGGTGCGGTTCCGGCCATCGCGTCGGGACTTGTGACTCACCGCGTTGGGCCAAAGGACACATCACGGTCCCGATGGTCCGACCGATTGGGGAACGGGCAGTACTGCGCTGTTGCGAAAGGGCGCAGTGCTGTTGCGAAAGGGCGCAGTGCTGAAACAGCCGCAGTCGAGGAGTCACCATCATGTCGAGTCGTTCACCCAAGCGAGCAACCCCACGGCGGTCTGCCCCGCAGGCGAGCATCCCGTGCACCGTGTGTGGCCAGGCGGTCGTCGCCATCACGATCACGGTCGACGGGCATCCACTGGAGATGAGCGCCTGCGCCAACTGTGATACTCGCAGCTGGAACCTCGCCGGTCGACCGGTCGAGTTGCGCAAGGTGCTCGAGCAGGTCGGGGAGCACGCAGGACGCCGCCGCTGACCAGCCGGCACGATCGGCGTGACGGTGGGCGCCACAGGTGATGCTTCAATTGATGGCGATGAGGCCATGACATCATTCCGCGTCCCGAGAGTGCAAGCATGGGGCCGACATGTCCGATTTTCCCGACAGCGATGGCCACTCGCCCGACTCGCCTGACCACCCGACGGACCAGGGGGTTCCGTCGGAGACAATCGACCCCGACCCCGACCTCGACCTCGACCTCGACCTCGAACCCGACCTCCAGTCGACCGACGAACCCCTGGACCTCGTCACCCTCTCGGCGTTGCATGCCAACTCCGGCGAACCGGACTTGTGGGTCGGTTCGCCTTCCCACACGGGACAGGTCTACGTC
>JAHECQ010000457.1 GCA_024641625.1 Acidimicrobiales bacterium
CGATCAACAGCGCGACCCAGGCCGCCCCCGCCGGCTCGTCGTTCGTCCTCAAGCAGGCCGGGTTCCTGGTGGTGGGCCTGGTGGCGATGGCCGTGATCGCCTTCGTCGACTATCGAGAGTGGCGGAACTTTCTCGGACTGTTGATCCTGTTCACGGTGGCCATGCTGATCCTGGTCCTCACCCCGCTCGGTTCGGAGGTGAAGGGAACCAAGGGCTGGTTTCAACTCGGTGGCATCTCGATCCAGCCGGCCGAATTCACCAAACTGGCGGTGATCGTGTCGCTTGCAGCCGTCTTCACCGGCCGGAATGCCTCGGCAGAGGCGCCGCGCATCGCCGGTGCGCTCAGCCTTCTGGGTCTGTTCGCCGCGTTGGTGCTGGTACAGGGCGAGACCGGGTCGGTGTTCGTCTACTGCTTCGTTGCCTTGGGGATCTTCATCGCCGCCGGTGTCCCGGTCAGGGTTCTGCTGCTGTTGGTCGCCTCGGCGTTCATCGTCTTCGGACTGGCGTTCACCAGCGGCGTGCTCAAGGGCTACCAGAAGGATCGATTGACCGCCTTCGTCGACCCCGAGGCCGATCCCCGTGGGGTGGGCTACAACCAGCGTCAGTCCTTGACGGCCATCGGGTCCGGCGGGATGGACGGTCAGGGCTACCTCGAGGGCCCGCAGACCCAATTGGGCTTCATTCCCGAACAACAGACTGACTTCATCTTCGCCTCGATCGGCGAGGAGAACGGCTTCATCGGCAGTGCGGTGATCATCGGCCTCGAGGGCGTGGTGCTGGTGAGGATTTTCCGAAACGCCCAGCTGGCGCGCGACGGCTTCGGCAAGCTCATCTGCGTCGGTGTCTTCACCTTCATCTTGTTCCAGACCTTCCAGAACATCGGCATGACGGTACGACTCATGCCCATCACCGGGGTTCCGCTGCCCTTCATCAGTTATGGAGGTAGCGCGCTGCTCACCGCCTTCCTCGGCATGGGACTCGTGCAGAGCGTCTCGGTCCATCGGCACCGCGGCACGCCCGTGTAACACGCTCTGCGGGGAGTATCCGCAGCTTGTCGACCTCGTGTCGGGATAGAGTGGCCGGACAATGTTGTCCACATGGCCCTCGGTGTGGCCCTTGCTCGAACCTCATTTGGCGAAGGTCGAGAAGCCGGCGCGCTACATCGGCTGCGAAGATGGCGCTGCAGCCAAGGCCCCTGATCCTTCCCTGGTCAGCTGGCTGTTCCTGTATCCCGATGCCTACGAGATCGGACTCCCGAATCAGGGTTTGCAGATTCTCTACGAGATCGTCAACGAGCGTCCCGATGCCAGAGCCGATCGGGGTTACGCGCCCTGGGTCGACCTCGAGGCAATCATGCGGGCCGAGGGCATTCCGTTGTTCTCTGTCGAACATCATGAACCTGCGGCGGCGTTCGACGTGCTCGCCTTCAACCTGTCGGCCGAGCTCACCTACACCAATCTGGTGAACCTGATCGATCTGGCCCGGATCCCGCTGCGGTCGGCCGATCGCACGACCGGTCAGCCGCTGGTCATGATCGGGGGTCACTGCACCTTCAATCCCGAGCCCGTGGCCGACTTCGTCGATGCGGTGGTGCTGGGCGATGGCGAGGAGGTCGTGGGTGAGATCACGGCGCTCCTGGCCGAGCACCGACGAGGTGATCGGGCAGAACTGCTGCTCGCCTTGTCCCAGATCGCCGGCGTGTACGTGCCATCGCTGTACGAGCCCGTGTACGCCGACGGTCTGCTGGTCGAGACGCGTCCGCTCCATCCTTCGGTTCCCGCCCAGGTGGAGAAGCGGACCCTGGCCGACCTCGGCGAATGGCCCTACCCGAAGCATCAGTTGGTGCCGCTCACCGAGGTGGTGCACGACCGTCTCAACGTCGAGGTGTTCCGAGGTTGTACCCGCGGTTGCCGATTCTGCCAGGCCGGCATGATCACTCGTCCAGTGCGTGAGCGTCCCGCCGAGCAGGTTCGCACGATGGTTCGTGCCGGCCTCGAACGCACCGGCTACGACGAAGTGTCGTTGACCTCGCTGTCGACCGCCGACTTCTCCGGTATCGAATCGACCGTTCGAGGCATCACCGACGACGCCGAGCAAACAGGGTGCGGGCCGGTGTCGGTCACCCTCCCGAGCCTTCGAGTCGATGCCTTCGGGGTCGACATCGCGGCGCAGCTCCAGCGGGCACGTCGTGGTGGCCTGACCTTTGCCCCCGAGGCGGGCACCTGGCGCATGCGTCGGGTCATCAACAAGCTCATCCGCGAGGAGGACCTCTACGCCGCGGTCGACGCCGCGTTCTCCCAGGGCTGGCAGCGGGTCAAGCTCTACTTCCTCGTCGGTCTGCCATCGGAGACCGACGAAGACACCTTGGGCATTGCCGAGCTGGCGAAGAACTGCGTGCAGCTCGGCAAGAAACACACCAATCGGGCCAGTGTCACGGTGTCGGTCGGTGGCTTCGTTCCCAAACCCTTCACCCCCTTCCAGTGGTTCGGTCAGAACACGGTCGAGGAACTCCAGCGCAAGATCAACTTGTTGCGTGATGCCACCCGGAAGATGGGCGGCGTTCAGCTCAAGTGGCACGATCCTCGGGCCACGCTGGCCGAAGGTCTGGTCAGTCGAGGCGATCGTCGCCTCGGGCCGGTCATCGAGGATGTGTGGCGGGCCGGTGGCACCTTCCAGGAGTGGAGCGAGTATTTCCAGCTCGACCGCTGGCTGACCGCGCTCGAGACTCACGGGCTGTCTGCCGAGTCGTACGCCTACCGGCATCGTCGCGAGGACGAAGCATTGCCGTGGGACCATCTTTCGGCCGGCCTGCACAAGGATTTCCTCTGGCAGGACTGGCAGGATGCGCTGGCCGAGGTCGGCCTCGAGGATTGTCGTTGGACGCCGTGTTACGACTGCGGAGCGTGCACCGGGTACGGCATCGAGCATGTCGTTGCGTCGGCCACCCCTCCAGCCGGTGGCAGCCAAGGCACGGGCCAACCGCTGGAGCCCGCCCGGACCGATGTCGCCGCGTCGCGCCTCGACCTGGTGCCCCCGGTTCCGGTCGTGCTCGGTCGTCGCGAGATCGTGGTGACCGACCAGTCGTCAAATGGCCGGATCGCCCCATGAAGGTTCGCGTCCGATTCGCCAAGTCCGGCAAGGTGCGCTTTCTCAGCCACCGCGACCTCGCCCGTTTGTTCGAACGTACCTTTCGAAAGCTACGGCTTCCGGTGTCCTATTCCGAGGGCTTTTCGCCTCGGCCGAAGTTCAGCTTCGGTCTCGCCCTCTCGGTTGGACATGAATCGGAAGCCGAATACCTCGACGTCGATCTGGCCACATCGGTCGACCTCGAGGATCTTCCCGCTCGCCTCTCGGACGTCCTGCCTGCAGGACTCCGTGTCACCGCGGTCCGAGAACTCGCTGGTGGGGAGAAGTCGCTCCAGGAGGCAATCGCCTGCTGTGGCTGGGACATCGAAGTACTCGGTGCACCTCCCGAAGATGTGGCGGCTGTGTTGACGGCCGTTCTG
>JAHECQ010000060.1 GCA_024641625.1 Acidimicrobiales bacterium
CGTTGGTGAACGATTGGTCGAGGATCCCCACTCGATTCAGTTCGATGCCGGTGAGATCGACGGACGTACGTGACGCCATGGCCCGACACCAGAGCTGCCCGGAGGAGGCCGACACGACCAGGACATGCTGGGCGTCGAGCTGATTGAGTGCAGCCTGAGCTGCCTCGGCGAGGACCGCCTCGACCGAGACCTCGGCGAGTGTCGATTGGCGGATGGCCGCCAGCGATCCCAACAGCCGCTCGCGCCGGTCGCGTTCGCGTTCGGCACGAATACGATCGCTGATGTTGCGGATGAGGGCTACGATCGGCCGCGGCTGTGCGTCGGGCGCCTTCGGGTAGCTCAGGGTCATCTCCACCGGGATCGGATCGCCGTGGCGTCGCCTGAACAGGGTCATCTGCGTCAGACTCTGCACGGTCTCCGAGACGAGGGGAGCGACGAGTTGGCGCAGTCGACTCTGGCTGAACTCGACACACAGGTCCAGCAGCGTGTGCTGCTCGAGGAGCTCGGTGACGCTCAGGCCAGTCTGGTACGCGGCGCCTGCGTTGGCGTAGGTGATGGTGAGATCGTCCGGCGCGATCAGCAGGATGCCGTGATCGATGACATCGAGCGATCGTCGAATGGCGTCGAGCTCGGCCTCGATGGACAGTCGTTGCGAGATGTCACGCACGGCAGCGAACACGTACTGTTCGCCGGCGATCTCGATGGGATTGAGGGAGATCTCGACCGGTACCAGCGTGCCGTCCTTGGACCTGGCCGAGACCCGGGCACGCGGGTCACCCATGGGTCGCTGCCGAGGCTCGGCGATGAAGTCCGTTCGGTCCAGGAGATGTTGCCCACGCTGCTCCTCCGAAAGGAGCAGTTCGATCTTCTGACCGATGAGCTCGCTGCGTGGGTAGCCCACCATGCGCTGCATTTGTCGGTTGGCCAGCCTGATCCGGCCGGTTCGATCCACCACCAGATAACCGTCAGGGGCCGATTCGAGGAGATCGGGGGACGCCAGTCGCAGGACATCGGGCCACAACGCCAGGCCACTGTCTGATGGGCCACTGTCTGATGGGCCACTGTCTGATGGGCCACTGTCTGATGGGCCACTGTCTGATGGGCCACTGTCTGATGGGCCACTGGTGTCCGGATCACTCATAACGCCGTCGCGCGCGTTCGTCGAGCCGGGCGGCGAATGCGGCTGCCTCGGTGCGACGGCTCATCCCGAGCTTGGCCAGCATGTTGGAGACGTAGTTCTTGACCGTCTTCTCGGCCAGGAACAGCTCCTCGGCGATGGCTCTATTCGACCGGCCCTCGCCGATGAGCTCGAAGATGCGCAACTCCTGTGGAGTGAGCGAGTCGATCAAGCCTTGGTCACTGGAGCGAAGTCGTTCCATGCCCATGCGCACCATGGCCGGATCGAGCAGTTGGGCGCCGCCGGCGACCTTGCGAATGGACTCCAGCAAGTCGTTCCCTCGAATCTGCTTCAGGACGTACCCTGCTGCTCCGGCCAGAGCTGCGTCCACCAGCGCCTGATCATCGGCAAAGGAGGTGAAGATGAGGCAGGCGGTATCCGGCCACGTCGAGCGGAGCTCTCGGCAGACGGCGATGCCGTTGCCATCCTCAAGACGGACATCGATCACGGCAACATCGGGGCGGCAACGTTCGACTTCCCGAAGGGCTTCTGCGGCCCCGCCCGCCTGTCCGACGACGACCAGGTCCGGCTCGGCGTTCAGCAATTCGGCGACGCCGCGTCGGACGACCTCATGGTCGTCGAGGAGAAAGACGCGTATGGGCGTGATGGCGGGCGCTTCGTCCGCGACATCGGGGCTGTCGTTCATTGGTTCAGGTCTCGTCTCGATGGGTCACCCAGCTGGGATCACTACGGTAACCGCATTCGGGTGGTGGACGAGCCCGGTGGTGACCGATCCGAGGAGGAGATGGGCGATCCCACGATGACCGCGTGCCCCCAAGACGAGGATGGTCGCGTGCTCGGCCTGTTCGCGTAGTACCGAACGGGGATCGCCGAAGGCAACCACGCGCTCGATTCGCGTGACGTCCTCGGAGGCCCCGGCATGGTCGGCGAGGGCGGCATCGACGCAGGCATCCAAAGTGGTGCGAGCCTGTGTCTCGAACTCGTCGAGGGGAAGCGTGATGAGCTCGGGTGTGGTGCCAAGGGTGGCACCCCATGCATGCACCGCCTTGATGGTGATGGTCCGAGGCAGGAATTCCAGCGCCCAACGTAGGGCGGCAATGGAGTTGGGCGATCCATCGATGCCGACCACAGCTGCTGCATCCTCGAGTGACGAGAGGTCGGCGTCGGATGCATCGATGGGCACGACGGCAACCGGCGTGCGGGCGTGCGCGACCACGTGGGTACTCACCGAACCCAACAATGTGCCGGCGAGGGCCCCGTGGCCGCGCGTGCCCACGACGATCAGGCTGCCGGACGCACCGAACTCCACCAGCGCCGGCCCGGCATTCGATCGGCACACGATGGCGGGTGAAATGTGGGAGCGGTCGATGGTATCGAGGACGTGCCTGGCGGTGGCCTGAGCAGCCGCGGCGAAGTCCTCCGGGGGAGGCGGCATGGGATCGACCGCCATGCCGGTGCCCATGCCCCACCAGGGATACTGCCACGCGACGATCGGCTGCACGTCGCCGAAGCTGGTTGCGTTGTTCACCGCCCAGCGCAGCGCGTGGGTCGAGCCGGCGGAACCGTCGACGCCGACCACCTGACCTCCTCGGATGGAAGCAGTGTCGGGGGTCCCGGGTTCCTCGGTGCTTGCGGGGAGGCTCACGGCGATCCCTTTCATTCGACTGGGTGACTCATTGCTCGTGGTTCGAGTATCGGCGGCCATCGCCAGCAGGGGCAGGGACCAAAGTCATCTGTCGGGGAGCGTCAGCCGTGTGGAGGTTCGATGGGCTTCGAGGAGCGCAGAATCCCGGGGCCGAGTACGGTGTCGGGGAGCAATACTCGAACTTCGAATGGGGATGTACGTGAGCAAGGACACCAAGGTTGCACGCATCAAGGCCATCAGCTTCTTCAGGGACGCCGATCGCAAGGCCCTGGAGCATCTCGAGTCGGCTGCCGACGAGGTCTCGGTGCCGGCGGGGCATGTGCTGATCGAGCAAGGCCACAACCACAACGAGGGCCTCATCGTCGAAGCGGGTACGGCCGAGGTCGTGATCGACGGCAACGCAGTCGCCGAGATCGGCGCGGGCGAGATCATCGGGGAGCTGGCGTTGCTGGCCCGCGGACCGGCCACCGCCACCGTGAAGGCCAAGACCGACATGACGTTGCTGGTCATCCCGTTCAATCGTTTCGATCAGATCATGAACGACAACCCTGCAATGGTGAAGGGCATAGCTCGCGATCTGGCCGCCCGTCTCCGGGCGATGGATGCACGACAGAGCTGAGCGCATTCGGGCCTATTTCGATGCCTGCAGCCGAGGTGATGCCGGCGAGATAGCCGCCCACTTCACCGCGGATGCCGTGATCTACGACACCAACATCTCCCCGGTGGGCGGCCGGGTCGCCATCGGGGAGATGTGGTCGAAGGTTCGTGCGCGGTGGCAAGGTGCGGTGTGGACCGTCGATTCGGTCGTGGCCGAGGGTGACGCCGCGGCCATCGAATGGACGATGACGGGCACCGATCCAGCTACCTCCCGGCCGTTCGTCTTCCGAGGCTCCGAGCACTATCGGTTCTCTCCGGCTGACGCCGTCGAGGCCGGGCTGATCGAGGAGATCCGCCAATACTGGACGTTCGACGCGACCCGTCTCGACACCGGCCTCGTCGGGTTCGACTATCGGTCCTGGGCTCGGTAGCACCTCGTCGATAGAACCCTGAGGACCACTACTCGGTGCTCACCGGGTGGTCTGTGCTCACCGGGTGGTCTGTGCTCACCGGGTGGTCTGTGGGCCCCGCTGGAGACGTCCCGGACGCTCGCCGGTGAGTTCGCCTTCTTCGACGATGGCAACCCCTCGCTTGATGGTGGCGACATAGCCGTCCGCGTCCTGCATCAGACGAGTCCCGCCTGCGGGAAGATCGCTGATGAGATGAGGGGGACGCAGGCTGAGCCGCTGGTGGTCGATGAGATTGAGGTCGGCGAGATAGCCGGGGGCGACGACACCACGGTCGAGCCAGCCGACGTGGGACGCCGTGCGTTGGGTCTGCTGGTGCACGATGACTTCGAGGTCGATCTGCTGCCCTCGAGTGCGGTCGCGTGTCCAGTGGGTGATGGCGGTGGTGGGGAAGCTGCCGTCGGAGATGGCGTTGCAGTGCGCGCCGGCATCGGACAGCCCGAAAATCGTGTCGGGCGAGAGGATCATTTCGCGCACATCATCGAGGTTGCCGTTGGCGTAGTTCATGAGCGGGAGATACAACAACCGCTCCCCATTGGCTTCCAGGAGCAGGTCGTAGAGCATCTCTGCGGGCAGCATCCCTCTGGAGGACGCCAACCCGGCAACGCTGCGATCCGGTGTCGGTTCGTAGTCGACCGGGTCCGTGAGTGGGTACATGCGGTCGAAGCCGCGATGGATCAGCTCGGGGAACCCACGGACCGACACGGTGGGGTGTTCGGCCAGAATGCTCCGGCGGACCTCGGGCCTTCGGAGGATGGCCACCCGCTCCTCCAGCGGGAGCTCGTGGAGCTTGCGATAGGTGCCGCATCGGCGGAGGGGATTGGCCGTGGCCGAGAGGCCCAACAGGATCCCGATGGGTCGGACCGCGACCTGAGCCCGGGCGGTGGCACCCGCAGCATTCCAGGCGCTGATCGCCGAGAGCAGCTCGCGGAAGCGGTTCGGGGTGTCGTCGTTCTGTTGAACGGTGAAGCTCATGGGGCGCCCGACCCCGGTGGCGAGTCGGCCCAACAGGTCGAACTCCCGACGTACCAGATCGTCGTCGTCGGACTGGTAGATGTCGGAGATCAGCTGGATGACGCCGGTGCCCGCTCGCCGCAGCGCCTGGGCGATACCCAGAACCTCCTCGGCCGTGGCCTTCAACGTGCCGATGGATTCACCGGTGGCCGTTCGATGGGCCCAGGTCCGCGAGGTGGTGAACCCCAACGCACCTGCCCGGACCGCCTCCTCGGTGAGGTCGGCCATCAGATCGATCTCCTCGGCGGAGGCGATCGATTGGTGATCGGCTCCCCGCTCGCCCATGACGTAGGTGCGAAGCGCTGCGTGGGGCATCTGTGCCCCCACATCCATCGTCCATCGCATGGTGTCGAGCACGTCGAGGTAGTCGGTGAAGCTCTCCCAACCCCAGGTGAGCCCCTCGGCCAAGGCGGTGCCGGGGATGTCCTCGACGCCTTCGAGGAGTCGCACCAGCCAGTTGTGGCGGTCGGGTCGTGCGGGTGCGAACCCGACACCGCAGTTGCCCATCACCATGGAGGTGACGCCGTTGGTGGACGACGGTGCCAGATCGGGATCCCAGGTGGCCTGGCCGTCGTAGTGCGTGTGGATGTCGACCCAGCCCGGGGTGACCAACAGGCCCTCGGCATCGATGATTCGGCGAGCCCGCGCGAGGTCACCGACGTCGCCGACGGCGACGATTCGCTGGTCTTGGATGGCTACGTCGGCCAGGCGACGGGGCGCGCCGGTGCCATCGACCACGGTGCCGTTGCGAATGATGAGATCGACCATGCCTCGAACCCTACCGGTGAGTTCGAACGCCGGAGAACTCGGCTTCTGACGAACTCAGTGTCCGACGAACTCAGTGTCCGACGAACGTCGGCCTGCGTTTTGCCAGGAAGGCATCGGCGGCCTCGCGGTGGTCGGCGGTGGCCATGGTGCGAATGAGCCGGTCGCACTCGGCGTCGAGGTAGGGACCGAGCGCCAGACCTTGGGCATCGCCGAGGTTCTCCTTGAGACGGGCCAGAGCGATGGGCGCCTTGGCGGCCAACACCGACGCCCGCTCGTACACCGTGGGCAGGAGTTCCTCGTCGGCCACGACGTCGTTGACGAGCCCGATCCGCTGGGCCTCGGCGGCGTCGATCAGCTCGGAGAAGTAGAGCAGCTCGCGTGCCTTGGCCGGGCCGACGATCATGCTGAGGAAATAGGAGATGCCGAAGTCGCCCGACAGCCCGACGTTGACGAATGCGGTGGTGAACCTGGCCGATGCGGCCGCGTAGCGGAGATCACAGGCGGTGGCCCACGACAGGCCGCCGCCGGCGGCCACGCCGTTGATGGCGGCGATGGTGATCTTGGGCATCTGGTGGAGAAGCTGTGAGGTGTAGGTGAGGGCGCGTAGCTCACGAACCGATTGCTGGAGCGGGCGGTGTTCGCCGGCTGCTGCGTCACCCATGGTCGCGATGTCGCCCCCGGCGCTGAACGCACGTCCGGCGCCGGTCAGCACCACGACCCGCACGGCATCGTCCGCGGCGGCTCGTTCGAGGTGGCCGAGGGCTGACTCGAACGTCGCGGCGTTCTGGGCGTTGAGCCGCTCGGGGCGATGCATGGTGAGCGTCGCCACGCCATCGGCCACCGCGTAGAGCACCGGCTCGGTGTCGGTCGGCGGGGTCTCGGTCGGATCGGTCATGCCTGTCCGGCTGTGTTCGTGGGGAACAGGCTCTGCAGGCCGTAGAGCTCGACCACGTTACCTCCCACGATCTTTGCCATGGTCTCGGTGGACAGCCCCTTGGTCTGCTCGGCCAGCATGCCCTGGCTGTAGGGCCAGGTCGAGTCGCTGTGGGGGTAGTCGTTGGCCCACAACAGCCGATCGGCGGGGAGAATGCCTGCTTCGGCCATGCGGAAGGCCGACCAGTCATCCTGGAACGTCACGTAGATGTGGTCGTTGAAGTACTCGCTGGGGCGACGCTGGAGCTCGGGAGACGTGAGCCAGTTGCGATGCCGGTTGTAGGCATGGTCCATCCGATAGGCGTAGTGCGGAGCCCAGCCGGCGTCGGCCTCGACACAGACGATGTTCAGATCGGGGTGACGGTCGAAGACAGCGCCGAAGATGAAGGTGCCGATGAGATCCTGGTTGCCCCGGATGATCGACATGAAGCTGTTCAGCTTCGGTCCGCGGGGACGGTAGGCCTTGCCGGTCAGGATGTGGAACGAGAGGACCAGTCCCAGCTCGATGGCTGCTTCGAAGAAGGGCTCCCACACCGGATCGTCGTAGTCGCCGTTGGTGCCCGAACCCGAGCGGCTTTCGTCCACGGTCCCGGGCGTGCCGGGCAGCATCACCCCGCGAAGGCCGGCCGCCTTGATGGCCTCCAGATCGCTGATGCCTTCGTCGACGCTGCGCAGGGCCGTCTGCCCACAGCCATAGAGCCGATCGGGGGCGGTGGCGCAGTAGCCGGCGATCCACCGGTTGTAGGCGTCGAACATCGCCTTCTTCAGGTCGACGTCGGGATGGTTGCACAGCAGCATCCCGACCGAGGGATAGATGACCTCACCGTCGACCCCGTCTTGTTCCTGGGCGGCGACGCGGACCTCGGGGTCCCATCCGGCCCGATGGAGTCCCTCGAAGCCCACCCCCTTCATGGCCAGCTGATCGGAGGGCTTGCCGGCGGCTGAATGCAGCGCGAGACGGACGGCCTGGGGCATCCCCGGGATGTGGAACGTCGCGCCGTCGGGTTGCTCGTCGGTGAGGAAGGGCGCTCGGTCTCTGAACGCGGGGTCGATGTTGTCGACGTAGGTCCAGCCTGGTTCGGTGATGTGGGAATCGGCCGAGATGATGGGCGTCTTCGTCACCCGGGGGGCGCTTTCGATGCGGTTGTCGGTTGCCAGGGCCATGCGAGGTGCCTCGAATCGGTGGGTCGTACGTTGTCGACAGTCCACTACGAGGAGCCCGAGGGCGCCAGTTCACGAGTAGGCCAATCTGCCCGGTCCATTCAGTTTTCGGCGTGTGCGGCCGATCGGACGCACATGATGACTCCTGGAGCCAACGGGGCGATCTGGCGCCAACGCGGCGCAACGCTGACGAGCTACGCAGTCATCTTGACGATGATGGTGGTGGCCGCCGTGAGTTCCCTCGAGTTCCTGGTCAACGATTCCGAGCAGTTCCTGGTCGACTCGGGTTCGTCGATCGGTTCGCCACCGCCCGACCGTGACCTCGGGTTCGACCCGACCCTGGTCGCGCCGGCGGGGTGGACGCGCACCGAGCCCGGCGAGGGCCAGGTCGGTGGCACCGTCCCCATTCCCTCCACGACGACCACGACCGTTCCGCCGTCGACCACAGCAGTGTCGACCACGTCACCGTCGGGCTCGTCGTCGTCGACGTCACCGTCGACGACCCCGCTGTCGACCACGTCCACGACCGGCGTGTCGACGACCTCGACGACGAGCCTGGCTCCACTCTTCGTCGACGCCGAGGTCGGCACCTTCGCCAGCGGCAAGTGCCTCGGTCTCAGCAGGGGCGAGCTCAGGCAAGTGTGGTGTGGCTCGTCGAGCGTCGAGCTCATCACCGCTCAGCCATTGGCCACGGGAGGCATCGAGCTTCGCCTGCACAACGGGAAGTGCCTCGGCCTCCCCGGCTCGACCAAGAACAACACCAAGGTGGTCGAAATGTCGTGCGGTGCCGCCGGCTCCACCTGGAACTCGAGTGGCCCCGCTCCGTTCACCCTCACCAATGGGAAAGCCAACACCGAGCGCGGGCAGGACATGTGCATGGACCTCAAGGGCGGATCGAGCAGCTCGGGAACCTCCGTTGTCATCTGGCCCTGTCAAGGTGGCCCAAACCAGACGTTCAACCTCCCGTAGTCGCCCCGGTGTTCCTGCTGTTGCTCATGGGCATCTTCGAGTTCGGCCTCTTGCTCCGCAACGATCTCGCCCTCGGTAATGCCGCCGTTGCCGGCGCCCGGGCGGCATCGGTGGCGGCCGATGATCCCGACGCTGACTTTCGTGTGCTGCGTGCCATCGCCCATGGTGCGGATGCGTGGGGAGCGGCCAACCTCGACTTCGTCGTGGTCTTTCGCGCCGCCGGTCCCGACGAACAGGTCCCGGCGGAGTGCAAGACCGGACCGGTGGCCGGGGTCTGCAACTACTTCCGCCCAGCCGACTTCAATCTCCCGTACGAGGACGTTGCGGGAGATCTCACGCCCTACTGGGGTTGTGTGGACGGCAGTGTCGACGAGTTCTGGTGTCCGGCTGATCGACCGGTGTCGTTGAGCTGGGTCGAACCGGCATCATCGGGCTTCAACGACGGCCCTGCCTACATCGGTGTCTACCTGCAGGGCCGTCACCGTTTCGCCACCCGGATCTTCGGCGACTCGATGCAGCTCTCGGAAACTCGAGTTCTCCAGCTGGAGCCGAGGCTCCGATGATGCGACACAACACCCCGCAGCCCATCAGCCTGATCACCCATGCGGTCGTCGGGGCCACCGCGCGTCGCGATGATCCGCAGCGATCGGGATCCGACCGTCGTGGCCGACAGCGGGGGAGCATCATGGTCGAGTTCGCCCTCGTCGTGCTGCCGTTGGCCACGATCTTCCTGGGCATGGTCGAGGTCGCCTCGGCATGGAAAGCCAACTCCGAGTTGGCGTCGACCAGCCGACAGGCCGCCCGTGTGGCCAGCCACCTGGGGGTGGATGCCCAGACTGATCGCGCGGCGCTGCAGGCCGTCGTGGCCGGTGTCGGCGGCGACATCGGCCAGATCGATTACGTCATCATCTTCGACGCTGACGTGCGGCCCAGCCTGGCCACCTCGGCATGTACCAACACCAGTCAGCGATGCAACAAGTTCACCGGGACAGCGCTGGCCGATCTGGGCGTCGACGCCAGATGGGGTTGCGGGGCGGGCCGGTACGACCGGAACTGGTGCCCCACCGTTCGGAGCAGCGATCCAGCCAACCCGGACACGTTGGGTGTCGAGATCGTCTACCGGCACCGATACCTGACCGGGTTCTTCGGTGTTGACGAACTCACGCTCAAGGAACGCACCGTCATGAATCTGGAGCCCGAACAGTGAGCGTTTCGGCCAGGCATGATCTCGCCGAGCCATCGTCGGCCCATCGGCGCTCGGCTGCGGGTCGTCGACGACGACCGGGCGAGCGTGGTTATGTCGTGGCCACGACTGCGATCCTGCTCATCCCGTTGTTGGTGTTCACCGCATTCGCCGTCGATGTCGGCGGTTGGTACTACCAGGCCACGAGGCAGCAGCAGGCCGCCGATGCCGCAGCGCTCGCGGCCGTGGTGTGGATGCCCGACATCGCCAAGGCGACGGCGGCGGCCAAGGACATCGCCACGGCCAACGGCTTTCCTGCCTTCGAACAGCAGGTGAACGGCAGCGGGCAACCGGTCTTCGACGGCAGCGGCAACCCCGTCTACGACCTCACCAAGCCGTATGCCACGGTCACGGTCGAAGCGGTGAACTCCCAAGCGGTCCGGGTCAAGATCGTGGCCGCAGGTGAGGTGTATTTCGGCTCGGTGGTCCTGACCGACGACGTGAACATCGATCGGCGATCGGTCGCTGAGTACATTCGGCCGGTGTCGATGGGCAACCCCTCCTCCGCCCTGGGCACGGGGGACCTCGCCAATCCCGCCGGTGTCCAGAATCTCTGGTTGGCCGTCAACTCCTATTGCGCTGGGCGTCAGCAGGGCGATCAGTACAGTTCTCGGTATCTCACGCCGTCGTGGTTCTGTCCCGGTGGCCCCTACTCGAACAAGCGGTGGAACGGAGGATGTGGCTTCACCCCCGCCAACCTGGCCAACCTGGGGTGCTATTCCACCGAGAACCGCAGCGAGGGCACCAGGGCCTTCAACCCCCAGTACAGCGCCGAGGGGTACTACCTGGCAGTGGACATGCCTCCCGGTTCGGAGGCCTGGCCCTGGCGCCTCGAGGCCTATGACCCGGGGATCTGCGACTTCCGACAGGAGAGCCACTCCTACCACCCGGACCTGGCGAGCAACACCCAGAAGGGCACACGTCTGGACATGACCCTCTACGGGGCGGATGACACACCGACGAGCGACATCGACAACGTCGATCCCGCCAATGTGTTCGGTCATGTGCTGTTCGGGATCAACGATTGTGGCTGGCAGACGTTGGGGACGATCAATCCCACGGATCAGCGGGGCCGCTGGATCATCAACTACAAGAGTCGGGCCGTGACCTACGAGGAGGGCATGAACTACTTCGCCGTCCGGGCGGTCCCGACCTCGGGGTCGAACGCCGGACAGACGTGTTTGACCACGACGTCCACCTGGTGTCCTTCGGTGTCGGCCATCGACCGGTTCCCGGTGTACGCGCCGAGCAAGAACGCCGCCGGCAACAGCGTGGTCACCCCGGGCAACCCGGCCACGTTCTATCTCGCCCAGATCGGGGAGGAGCACGCCGGAAAGACGCTGTTGTTGGACCTGTTCGATCCCGGCGAAGGCATGGCGAACCTGCAGATCATCGCTCCGGCGCCGACCTTCATCCGCTACCCGTTCACCTGGTCGTCCACCGACTGCTCCACGCTCGGTGTTTGTGTCGCAAACGGCAGCAGCGGCACCATCACCCTGACCGACATCTCGGGCAACTCGTGGTCGCCTCGGTGTCACATCGGTTCGACCGACGCGGTGACCGCAGTCACCGGGAACTACGACTGTCTGAACGTGACCAACGATCGGCTACAGGGTCGTACCGCCAACATCCGACTCGACATTCCGGCCGACTACCGGTGCGGTACCGACTGCTGGTGGCGTATCCGTTATGAGCCTCAGGGGTCGGTCACCTCGGTGACCGACCGCACCACCTGGTCGATCCGGATCGTCGGTGACCCTGTGCGACTGGTCGACTGAACGGCTCTTCCGGCACTGCTGCTCACGCCTATGGTTGGGAGGCTCTGCGAGTGGCCGCTCCGACGGGTAGCAGCAGCAGGAAGGCACCGATGCCCAAGCCCAGGGCGAGCAGAAGCGTGGGGCGGTAGCCGAACGAGTCGATGACCCGTCCCATGATCGGGGGCCCGATGAGGCCACCGATGCCGGCTGCGGTGTAGAGGAGGCCCAGCAGACCGCCGAGTCCGGCCGGCCCGAAGATGTCGGCGGCCACGGCGGGGGCGAGGGCGATGAAGCCGCCGTAGGAGACGCCCATCACGACGGCGAAGGCAAGCAGCCACTGATAGTTGGCGCCGGCCACGAACCAGATGACGAAGCTCAGTCCGAGTACCAATACCGAGCCCTGATAGAGCCTGAGTGGGACGGTTCGAGAGGCGAAGGCGCCCAGTCCCAGACGACCGAGGATCGACGACAGCCCGATCAACCCGAGGAGGAGACCGGCGGAGTGGGTGGAGTCCTGTTCCTTCAAGTAGTCGGAGAGGAACACGAACGGAAGGAACAACGGCAGGGCCAGCACCAACATGGAGAGGTAGAGCAGCCAGAATGGGCGGGAGGACTTGATCGTGTGGACCAGTGACGTCGACGTTCCGGCGACGCCCGCGGCCGGCGGTCGACGGGCACCGAGCGCGGCAATGCTCAGCAGGACGGCCGACCCGATGGCCATGATGACGTAGGTCCGACGCCAGCCGTACTGTTCGATCAACCACTCGGCCAGTGGCGCATTGACCAGAGTGCCCAGCCCGATACCGGCAACTGCCAATCCGAGTGCGGTCGTCCGCTTGGTGGCAAACCACCCGCCCACGCAGGCAACCATCGGCACATACCCACAGGCGACACCGATACCCACACCGAGGCTGTAGGTGGCGTAGCCGACGTAGAGGTTGTTCACTCGCGACGTCGCCAGCAACCCGCCGACGAGGCAGACCATCCCGAACAGCAGAACGGGTCGCGGGCCGATGCGGTCGGCAATCTTGCCGCTGACCACGCCGAGCACGAAGTAGAGGAAGGTGGTGAGGGCAAAGAAGAGGGCGGTTCGGCCTCGGTCGATGCCGAACTCGTCGGACATCGACCCGAAGAAGGCGCTGAAGCTGTAGGCGACACCGAAGATCGTGTAGGTCGACAGGAACGCGGCGCCCACGACGATCCAGCCGGCGGCGCTGTCGACTGCGCCATCGGCACCTGGGGGAGATGCCCCCACCGCTGGAGCCAGGATGGTCCGGCGCCTCATTCGTTCAGGAACTCATCGGTAGGGGCGGAACATGTCGCGCAGCTCGCCGACGAAGGTATCGGGCACTTCGAAGGCGGCGAAGTGCCCGCCCTTGTCGTACTCGGCCCAGTGGCGGATGTCGGTGAAGCTCGATTCGACCCATTTG
>JAHECQ010000061.1 GCA_024641625.1 Acidimicrobiales bacterium
CCCCAGTCGGCCAGATGCGCCAAGGTGTTCCAGACCTTCTGCCCGTTGATGACCCACTCGTCGCCGTCGCGGACGGCCCGTGTACCCAGACCGGCGAAGTCGGAGCCGGCACCCGGCTCGGAGAACAGCTGGCACCAGCGCTCCTCACCGGTGAACATCGGACGCAGGAACCGCTTGCGTACCTCGTCACTACCGTGGGTGGCGATCGTCGGACCGGCCAGGTACATGAAGAACTGCACCGCCAACGTGGCTTTGGCCCCAGCTGCACGAAGCTGAGCCTCGACCGTTCGCTGTAGCTCGGGACGCAAGCCCAGACCACCGTCTCCCGGGGCGAAGTGGACCCACGCGAGTCCGTGGTCGAACTGGTGACCACGGAACTCCTCGTAGGACTCGGTCTTGGGATCGTGAGCAGCCAGCAACGCGTCGATCGCTGCTTGGACCTGTCGGGTCTCGGGATCCTGGGAGGTGGTGTCGACGCCGTTGTCGGTGGATGCATTCGCGCTCATGGGCCCATTCTCGCCGATTTCTCCTCTGCAGCCACACTCTCGTCCGAATCCCGTGATCGATGGTCCAGCGGGGTCCGGCCGCCGCCGAGGGAATGGCGTCGGCCGATCCGAGGTTGTCCCACCCCGTATGAACGATCACTCGGCAGACCATCCGCTCGACCGACTCACCTTCACCAACCGGTTCACCACCGAGCTTCCCGCCGATCCCGACACCCGGGTCGCGCCCCGCCAGGTCACGGGCGCCGCCTTCTCCCGAGTCACCCCCAGCCCGGTATCCGCGCCGACGCTGCTCGCCCACTCCCCGGAGGTGGCCGAGATGCTGGGCCTCCCGGCCCAACTCTGGCCCGACGACCCCACTGCGCTCGACGACTTTGCCCAGGTCTTCGCCGGCAACCGGCTGCCCGCCGGGGCCGACCCCCATGCCATGGCCTACGCCGGACACCAGTTCGGCAACTGGGCCGGACAGCTGGGCGACGGTCGGGCCATCGCCCTGGGCGAGATCCTCACGCCCAGCGGCGAGCATCTGACGCTTCAGCTCAAGGGATCGGGTCTCACGCCATACTCCCGAGGTGCCGACGGTCTCGCCGTCCTGCGGTCTTCGGTGCGGGAGTTCCTC
Organism: Acidimicrobiales bacterium; assembly: GCA_024641625.1. Taxonomy (GTDB): domain Bacteria; phylum Actinomycetota; class Acidimicrobiia; order Acidimicrobiales; family SZUA-35; genus JAHECQ01. The sequence goes on from JAHECQ010000061.1 coordinate 1,123, forward strand.
TGCAGTGAAGCCATGCATCACCTGGGTGTGCCCACGACGCGGGCGCTCAGCCTGGTGCTCACCGGCGACAAGGTCGTGCGTGACATGTTCTACGACGGCAATCCGAAGCCCGAACTGGGGGCCATCGTGTGCCGAGTCGCTCCTTCGTTCATTCGTTTCGGCAATTTTCAGCTCCCGGCGTCGCGCGACGATCTCGATCTCCTGCGCCAACTGGTCGAGTTCACCATTCGCTCCCACTTCCCCGAGCTCCTTCCCGTGGGCGCGGTCGGCGGTGACAAGCCGATCTCCGCCGAGGTCATCGCTGCATGGTTCACCGAAGTCGTTCGCCGAACCGCCCAACTGATCGTCGAATGGACTCGGGTCGGCTTCGTCCACGGGGTGATGAACACCGACAACCTGTCGATCCTCGGCCTCACGATCGACTACGGCCCCTACGGCTGGCTCGACGACTTCGACCCCGACTGGACTCCGAACACCACCGATGCCGGACACCGCCGATATCGCTTCGGTCAGCAGGCCAACATCGCCCACTGGAATCTGGCCCAGCTCGGATCGGCACTCGTGCCGCTCGTCGCCGAGGTCGAACTGCTGCAGGCCGCGCTCGACCGGTTCCCGTCGGAGTATCAACGCGCCGCCGAAGCCATGATGGCGGCCAAGTTGGGGTTGCCCGAGGCCGCGGTCGACGACGAAGCGGGCCGGCAAACGCTGCGCGACCTCCAGACCGAGCTGTGGCGGGTGCTCACCCTCGCCGAGACCGACATGACGATCTTCTACCGGCGCCTGGCCGATCTGCCGAGCGACCTCGACGGTCGTCACGAACGCATGGCCGTCATCGCCGATGCCTACTACCGACCCGAGCAGCTCGACACTGACACGATCGCCCAGATCGACCAGTGGCTCGTGGCCTATCAGGCCCAGGTCAGGGCCTCGGGGTGCGACGACCGGTCACGTCGCCAGGCGATGAACACGGTGAACCCCAAGTACGTCCTGCGCAACTATCTGGCCCAACTCGCCATCGACGCGGCTGAATCGGGGGATCATTCGATGATCGCCGAGCTCCTGGACGTACTTCGTTTTCCCTATGACGAGCAGCCCGAACACGAGGCGTGGGCCGGCCGCAGACCCGACTGGGCCCGCAGCCGGCCCGGCTGCTCGATGCTCAGCTGCAGCTCGTGACCACCGGCCTCCGGGCTGCTTGACTCGGCCTACTTGACAGCCTGGATGGCGCTCCATACCGCCTGCGCGGTGAGCGGCATGTCGATGTGCTTCACACCGAGGTGCGAGACCGCATCGATCACTGCGTTGTGGATGGCGGGCGTCGAACCGATGGTGCCCGATTCGCCGATGCCCTTGGCCCCCAACGGATTGCGGGGGCTGGGGGTCTCGGTGTTGCTCGTCTCGAACGAGCAGAGCTCGGCGGCCGATGGGATGGCGTAATCCATCAGGTTGCTGGTGATGGGGTTGCCGTCTTCGTCGTAGGCGACGATCTCGAACAGTGCCTGGGCTGCTCCCTGGGCGATGCCGCCATGCTGTTGGCCCATGACCAGCATCGGGTTGAGGATCCGACCACAGTCGTCGACCGCGATGTGACGAAGCATGGAGACCCTGCCGGTCTCGGTATCGACCTCGACCACCGACACATGGGCGCCGAAGGGATAGGTGGAGTCGGTGCCGTCGAAGTCGAGCTCGTAGGCAAGACCGGCCTCCATGCCGGCGGGACGCCGGGCGTCGTCCTTGGCCGCCGCTGCGAGCTCGGCCCACGAAAGCGACGAGGTGGGCACGCCCGCCACCTGCAGTCCGTTGTCGCCGGTGACGATGTCCTCGGCCGAGGCCTCGAGCAGGTGAGCGGCCAGCTGCTTGGCCTTGTCGAGCACCGTCTCGGAGGCGACGTGCACCGCCGAGCCGGCGGTCTGCAGCGACCGACTGCCCATGGTGCCAGAGCCACGAGGGATGTCGTCGGTGTCGGACTGCAGGATGGTGATCTTGTCCATGTCGACGCCGAGCATGTCGGCGATGATCATCGAGAAGGCGGTGATGTGGCCTTGCCCGTGTGCACTGGTGCCGACCCTGGCGGTGACGGTGCCGTCGTCATTGATTTCGATGGCGCCGTACTCGACGTGGAGGCCGGCCGGGGCGGTGACCTCGACGTAGGCCGACAGACCGATACCGAGCTGCTTCGGGTCGCCCGATGCCCGGCGCTTGGCCTGCTCGGCGAGGAGCTCCTGGTAGCCCGACGCCGCCAGCACGGCGTCGAGGGATTTCTCGTACTCGCCGCAGTCGTAGTTGGCGCCGCCATGGGTGGTGAGCGGGAACTGCTCGGGCTGGAGGAAGTTCTTACGACGAAGTTCGGCCGGATCGATACCGAGCTCGTCGGCGGCAACGTCGATGACCCGCTCCAGCATCTGGGTGGCCTCGGGGCGGCCGGCCCCACGGTAGGCCGCCGTGGTGGTGGTGTTGGTGGCGGCCGAGCGAGCGTGGAACCGAAGGCTCGGAATGTTGTAGACCCCTTGGCTCATCTGCTGGGTGAACACGGTGAGCAGCGCTCCGATCGCCGGATAGGCGCCACCGTCGGCGACGACGTCGGCATCGAGCCCGACGAAGGTTCCGTCGTTCTTCAAACCAAGCTTGACGTTGAGGACCATGGCGCGACCGTGGACGAGGGCGACCATGTTCTCGCTGCGCTCCTCGGTCCACTTGACCGGGACACCGAGCAGCTGCGCCATCTTGGTGGCGAGGATAAACTCGGTGCAGGGCCCCGCCTTGGGACCGAAACCGCCGCCCACCGCCGGCGCGGCAACCCGCAGCCCGCTGGTCTCGATACCGAGGGCGCCGGCCACGGCGTCGCGTACGGCGTTGGGGTTCTGACTCGACGCCCACAGGCTGATGCGGTCGGCCTCGGGAACCGCCACACAACCGTTGGTTTCCATGGGGACACCGGCCAGACGCTGGCTGACCACGCGCACCTGGGCGACATGGTCGGCGCCGGCAAGCGGATCGCCCTCGCCGATCGCCGTCTCGAAGACGAGGTTCGAGCCTTCACTCTCGTCGAACAGGATGGGTGCACCGGGCTCCAGCGCCGCCTCGGGATCGGTGACCGAGGGCAACGGTTCGTACTCGACCTGCACCACCTCGGCGGCGTCGGCTGCCGCCTCACGGCTGGTGGCGACCACGGCAGCGACGATGTCGCCGACGAATCGGACCTTGCCGGTGGCCAGCACCGGACGGGCGAAGTAGGGGTTCCACATCGGGAAGCCCAGCACCGGGGCGACGTCGATGTTGTCGGCGGTGTAGACGGCGGTCACGCCGGGCATCGACGACGCTTCGGTGGTGTCGATGGCACCGAGGGAGGCGTGGGCATAGGGGGAGCGGACGAAGTGGACGTACTGAACGCCCGGTACGTCGAGGTCGTCGTAATACTTCTCGGTCCCCCGCAACAGCGTCGGGTCCTCACGACGAAGGACGGCGTTACCGAGAATCGAGCCCTGAACGGACATGTGCGCTCCAGTATTGACTAGCAGGAATGGACGGGTATGCAGCTCGCAGCCGATGTTAGGCCGAAACCGGCCGCGTTGGCAGATGGTGGCCGGAGCATCCTACTGAGTATCGCGTTCGCTCTCTGACAGAGGTCGCCGGGTCCCTCCTTGGCGGTTGCCCGATCACCGGCATGGCCGGGAGCAGCTTTCGACGGGTGTCCGACATTCGTGCTACTAGAGAGCCAGCAAGACGCCGAACCAGCCGGAGCCCGCAACCATGAGCCAGTCGACCATAGACAGCGACACCCTCGATTCGGCCGAAGCCGACGCCTTCCGTGCCCGCTGCCGGGCCTTCCTCGACCAGCACGCAACCGGCATCGCGATCAACGGCCCCGATCCCCGCAGCGACCAGGCAGTGGCGCAGTCCCGAGCGTTCCAGATGAAGTTGGCCGAGGCCGGCCTGGCCGGGCTCACCTACCCGGCCGAGTACGGGGGACAAGGCCTGACCAAGGCCCATGAGCGGATCTGGCGCGAGGAGTACGCCGACTACCCGGACATGACGGGCCAGTTGACCATCAGCCATGGCATGTGCCTACCGATGTTGGCCGAGTACGGGACCCACGAGCAGAAGTCGGCGTTCCTGGCCAAGAACATCAGTGCAGAGCACCTGTGGTGCCAGATGTTCTCCGAGCCCGGTGCCGGTTCCGATGTCGCCAGCCTCCAGACCCGCGCCGTGCTCGACGGCGAGGAATGGACCATCAACGGGCAGAAGGTCTGGACGACACTCGCCCACAAGTGCGACTACGGCATCCTGATTGCCCGTACCGATCCTGACCAACCCAAGCATCGAGGCATCTCGATGTTCATCGTGGACATGAAGGCGCCCGGTGTCGAGATCCGCCCCATCAACCAGATCGACGGTGGCATTCACTTCAACGAGATCTTCTTCACCGATCTGCGCATCCCTGCATCGTGGCGGGTCGGCGACCTGAACGACGGTTGGCGGCTTGCGACGGCCATGCTCATGTACGAACGGGTGGCCATCGGCACCGGCTCCACCAGCGGTATCAAGACCCCCAATTACAAATGGTGGGGCGACGAGGCCCGCCGCCGTGGCCGCACCACCGATCCGGTCGTTCGTCAGTTCCTCATGCGCCTCTACAGTGAGGAAGCCACCAAGAGCCTGGTCGCGTTGCGCACCCGGGCCGAGATGAAGGCGGGGAAGACCCCCGGGCCTGGAGGGTCGTTGGGCAAGCTCCATGGCGCCAAGATCACCACGTTGATTCGATCGTTCGCCCTGGAGATGGTGGGGCCGGACACGATGGCCTGGGATGACACCGGCACCGATCTCTCGGGGCCGACCGAAGGCAGCCGCTTCAGCACCGAGGGTTCCAAGTGGGCCAAGGCTGCCATCGGTAGTTTCTCCGCCAACATCGCCGGCGGCAGCGACGAGATCCAGAAGAACATCATCGGTGATCGGGTGCTCGGCCTCCCTCGCGAGCCGAGCGTCGACAAGGACGTTGCGTTCCGCGACCTCCGGACCAGTTCCACCTGAACGCTGCCACCAGGAGGCTGCTGCGTGTGAGAACGCCGCAGTGAATGGGCTGTTTGGCCTACGCGCTGAGAGTGACGGCCTATACCACCGAACGTGAAAGCACCGTAGCCTGGAGTGCACTGGCATCGTGTCAGGCATCGGGGCGGTCCGATGCTGTTCCTGCAGGTGGAAACCATGTCGATTGTCTCTTCTCGGCTCGGATCAGCGGCGTGCGACCGTCATCGCGTCGGTCCGGTCAGCGTTGCTCTCGTCCTGTTGGCGGTCCTCGTGTCCGCCATCGGCGGTGCCTCGCCGGCATCAGCCGAGCTGAGTTCGCAGCCGACAACCTCCTGGGGCGTCATCGGCCTCGGTACCGGCACCCAGACCGACAGCATCGACTCCGAGGTGTGGGCGATCGAGCAGATCGACAACACGCTCTACGTCGGTGGGCGGTTCCTTCAGGTCACCGACGGCAGCACGGTCATCGACCAGCCGTACCTTGCCGCGTTCGATGCGACCACCGGTGTGCGCATCCCCGGTTTCGCTCCGCAATTGGACAACGCCGTCTACGCCCTCGAGGCTGCCCCGGACGGCTCGAGCCTCTTTGTCGGTGGCTCCTTCTCCACCGTCGGCGGCGTCAGCACCGGAGGCCTCGTGGCCCTCGACCCGACGACCGGAACCCTCGATTCCTGGAGCGGACGTATCGGTGGCTACAACCTCGTTCGGTCCCTGGACCTCCTCGGGGACAACCTGTACGTCGGTGGCGGCTTCACCTCGGTCTCGAGCTCGGCCGGCAGCAATGCCGCTTCCCGAATCGCTCGATTCAACTGGCGATCCGGCGTGCAGGACGCGTCGTGGTTCCCCGTCGTCAGCGGCGGCACGGTGTGGGGCATCGCGGCCAGCACCACCGCTGACCGCGTCTACCTGGCAGGCTACTTCACCACGGTCAACGGCCAGTCACGGGCCGGAGGCTTTGCCGCAGTCAACCAGTCGAACTCGGCGAACTCGAGCGGTGTACAGGCCTTCTTGGTCAACACGAAAAGCGTGTCCCGGCAATACGCCTACGACGTCGAGACGGTCAACGGCCTGGTCTTCGTGGGCGGCAGCGAGCACTACGTGCAGGTGCTGAACGAAGGCGATCTGTCACTTCGCTACTTCCACATGTCGCAGCCTTCCCGCGGCGACTACCAGGACCTCGAGGTGGTCGGCAACCGCGTCTATGCCAGTTGCCATTGTCGTCAGAACTCCTACATGGAGAGCGCCACCGGTGTCATCTGGTGGGGATCCCCTCCCGCCGGTCAGTCCAGTGCCACCCCATTTGCCAGCGGCCCCAATTCGTGGGCAACGGCCTTCAACGCCACCACCGGGCTGCGTGAGGCATCGTTCGTCCCCAACATCAACTCCGACGGACCCGGCCCATGGGCCATCCACGGCACCCCCGATGGCTGTCTGTGGCTCGGCGGCAACATCACCCAGGCATCGGGTCTGACGCAATTCAACATCACCCGCTTGTGTGATCCCTCGGGTCAGGACCTGATTCGCCCATCCACCCCCGGGGCCCCACAGATCGTCTCCATCGGGGCCGACAACGTCTCGCTCACCTGGAATCCGTCAACCGACAACGTCGGGGTGGCCGGGTACCGCATCTTCGACGCCGCCAACGATGGGGTCGTGGCCGACGTGCCGACGAACTCCGCCATCCTGACCGGGCTGGCACCCGCCACCTACAACTTCTACGGCCGGGCGTACGACGCCGCCGGCAACGTCAGCTACCGAACCGGGAACCGGACGGTCACCATCACCGGATCGGCCCCCGACACCGAACGACCGTCCAACCCCAGCGGACTCGTCTCCACCGGCATCGGAACCGACTCCGCCTCCTTCTCCTGGAACCCCGCCACCGACAACATCGGCGTCGTCGCCTACCGACTCTACGACTCGACCACCAACGCCCAAGTCCTCCAAGTCACCGCAACCAACGGCACCATCACCGGCCTCACCCCCGACACCTACGGCTACTACGCCCGAGCCGTCGACGCAGCCGGCAACATCAGCTACCGCTCCAACATCGTCAACGTCACCATCACCGGCTGACCATCGCCGGGCACCGTCCAGGTGGCTCGGTCCACGCCCAGTGCGCCCGCCCACCTGGAGGCACCAATGGCGCCCGGAGACGTGGACGACTAGAACCGGGCCATGGATCTGCCCTCCCCTGCTCCCCAAGAAGACTCTCTTGCTCCCCAAGAAAACTCTCTCGGCGGGCCTCTGGCCGGTCTTCGGGTCCTCGACCTCACCCGCGTCCTCGCCGGCCCGTTCGCCGCCCGAATGCTGCGCGATCTCGGCGCCGACGTGGTGAAGGTCGAACCACCGGAGGGCGACGTCACCCGGCACTTCGGCCTCCGCCGGGGGACACAGACCGGGTACTACGCCCAACAGAACGCGGGGAAGCGAGCCGTCTGCATCGACCTGACCCGCCCCGGTGGCCCTGACACCGTCCGTCTGCTGGCCGATCAGGCCGACGTCGTCATCGAGAACTTCCGGCCCGGCGTTCTGGCCCAGTACGGCCTCGACTACCGCACCCTGTCGGCCGACCATCCCGAACTGATCATGGTGTCCATCAGCGGATTCGGCCAGGAGGGCCCCGAGAGCCGCCGGGCCGCCTACGCCGGCATTCTGCATGCCGAATCGGGTTGGCTGCATCGCCAGGCGCAATCAGCCAACGCTCGACCGACCGACTCCCAACTCTCGGTGGCCGACACGACCGCCGGCCTGCACGGTCTGGTCGGCATGTTCGCCGCGCTGCGAGCACGAGATCAGACCGGTCTCGGTCAGCATGTCGACATCGCCATGGTGGACGCGCTCGCAGTGGTCGACGACTACGCCCACTGGGCGCTCGAAGGGTTCGCCGACCCGCCCAGCGGTGGGGGTGAAGTCTGGGATGCACCTGGTGGGCCCGTGATCGTCATGGGGGACTTCAAGTGGATCTGGAAGTGCGCCAACGAGATCCTCGGGCTGGCCGACCCCACCCCCGAGGGAGCCGACCTGGCCACCAAGGTGCAACTCCGACGCGACGCATGGGCCGGCTATGTCCAGGCCTTCCCCACCCGGGAAGATCTGCTGGCCGCACTCGACCGCGCCAACCTGGCGTGGGGGATCGTCAAGACGCCGATCGAGGCGGTCGACTCCCCCACCCTGGCCCACCGGGCATCGCTGGTGGAGGTCGATGACCGGGTCGGCGGCACACGGCGAGTCGTGCGGTCGCCCTATCGGTTCTCCCGCTCGGAGTCGAAGGTTCGAGGCGCCGCGCCCCTGCGAGGCGAGCACAACCACGACGTGCTGGCTGACTGGCTCGACCTCACTCCGTCAGAGATCGAAGAACTCGACGCATCGGGCGTGTTGTTGGCCGAATGACGTCCGAACGCACTGCCGGTATCGGAGGTCGGTCAGGAGTCCGACCAGTTCAGAGTGCTTCGATGTGGGCCTTGATGGCCGAACCCTTGTCGTCCATCCACCCTTTCGAGCCGGCGTAGGCCAGCATCTTGGCAAATCCCGCCTCCCAGGTCTCGGCGTCATCGACGGCGGCCCCCGACATGGCCCAGGTACGAACGGCATCAACGGCCACGAAGACATGGTCGGACTCCGAAGCCACCGCTCCACTGGCGGCGAGGGCAGTCAGGACTGCGGCCTGATCCGGGTCACTGGCCTTGATGCTGAATGCCGTGAAGTCCGAGGCCTGATCGAGACGGGGAACACCGCTGGCGTCGATGATGATGTGCACGCCCGCAATGCTAGACGCAGTCCCGACCGAGGGCCGCTCCATGAAACGGCAGTGCGCGGTGACAGCGCTCGACAAGCGACCGTCAGCTGCAGCAGGCGGTGGCTTCACCGCCGGAGACCGCTCCTGAACTGATGGTTCGCAACACCACATTGTCCCGCTGGTCGGTGTCGCCATGCTTGACGTACCACTCCCACTTCTGACCATCGGGCGCATCCACCCAGGTCTCGGTCTTCTCGGCGAAACAGCAGATGGTGTCGGCGGTCAGGGTCGGGTTGAGGCCCTCGGCCGCCAAGCGAGCCTCGGCGAAGGAAACCTCGGCGGCGGTCTCGGTCTCGACGCCGAGATGATTGATGCTTCCCGGCGCTCCCTCACCCTCGAAGAGGACCAGTTTGAGGGGTGGATTGTCGATGGCGAAGTTTGCGTACCCCGCCTTCACCTTGAACGGCGCCACACCGAACATCCGCTGATAGAACTCGATCGACTCTTCGAGGTTCGACACGTTGAGGGCTAGTTGCAGTCGCATGGTTGCTCCTTGGTTCACGGACTTCACTCCGGTTGCACTGTTGATCGGGTTGCCGTTGATCGGGTTGCTTCTTCTCGGGCGGCGGTCAATCGAACCGGCCTTGATCGGACCGCGCTCAACATATCGATACCTATCGATAGGTTGACCGACGATTCGATCATTGTCAATATGTCTCCTCGACCCGGAGATGTGTCATGCTTGCGGACGTGGAACAACCGATCGAACCGTGTTGCGCCGGCTCATCGCTGCGCGTGCTCGCCGGTCCATTGGCCGAGGCCGATGCGGTCGATCTGGCCGCCGTGCTCAAGGTGCTGGCCGACCCCGTCCGGCTTCGGCTCGTCAGCATCATCGCCGCCAGTCCCGGTTGTGAGGCCTGCGCCTGCGACTTCGTCGAGGTCCTCGATCGGTCCCAGCCGACGATCAGTCATCACCTCAGCCAACTCACCTCGGCAGGGATCCTCGAACGCGAGCAACGGGGAAAATGGGCATGGTTCCGGCTCGACGGGCAACGCCTCGACATGGTGCACCGTGCACTCGGCCGTCCCGGCTGTTGTTGAGCACGCCCGCGGCACCTCTGCTCAGATGATGCGGCGCAGGACCGGCCAGTACTCGGCGGTGAAGCCGGCCTCGAGTGCCGCCTCCAGGCGGTCTCTGGCCAGTTGCCCGCCCTTGGCGTCGACGCCGGCGTCGTTGGCCAGCGCCAGCGCATACTGGAGGTCCTTGAGTGCGTAGGTGGTCGGGAAGGCCAGCAAAGGGTATTCGTCAGCGAGCATCGCCTTGCCATGGTTGCGTAGAGCGAAGCTGTCGCTCGACCCCTTGGCCAACGTGTCGAACACCACCTGAGGGTCGAGACCCAGGTTCTGGGTGATGGCATGGGCCTCGGCGATGGCGTTGACGTTCTGGACCAGGATCATGTTGTTCAACAGCTTCACCACCTGGCCGGCACCCACCGGACCACAGTGCGTGACGTCGGCTGCCATGTATTCGAGCAATGGCCGCACGCGTTCGACGTCGAGGTCATCGCCCCCGACCATGATGCTGAGGGTGCCGTCGATCGCAGCCTGACGGGTACGGGCCACCGGGGCGTCGCAGTAGGCCACACCGGCTGCGACGGCGGCGGCGGCCATCTCGAGCGTGAGCCGGTAGGGCGCCGTGGTGTGATCGACGATCATCTGACCGGTGCCCATGTGACGCAGCAGGCCATTGTCGCCGATCACCACCTGCTCGAGTTCGGGCCCACCGGGAAGCGACAGATGTACGATCTCGGCCTCCTCGGCCAATGTCTGGAAGGAGGCAGTCGCCTTGGCCCCGTCGGCCACCAGCCGCTCGACCGGAGCTGCCACCCGGTCATAGACCAGCACTTCGCGGCCGGACTTGGCGATCAGGTTGCGACACATCGCCTCGCCCATCACACCGAGGCCGATGAATCCGAGAGGCTTGTTCATACCGTCGAGCTCCTGTGCGCTGCGGCCTCGGTGCCGGCGATCCGACCATAGACCGAACCCGCAGTGAGTCCCGATCCCCCCGGATAGTTGAAGTAGAAGATGCCGGCAGCCATCTCACCTGCGGCGTACAGTCCGGGGATCGGGTCGGCACCATCGTCGAGCACTTGGGCCGAGGTGTCGATGCGCACGCCGCCGAAGCTGAACGTGATGCCGCACGTGATGGCGTAGGCCTCATAGGGCGGGGCATCGAGCGTGTTGGCCCAGTTGCTCTTGGGGGGCGTGATGCCCGCCGTGCCACGACCGTCGAGGACGTTGGGATTGAACGCCACGCCTTGGTCGATCGATGCGTTGTATTCCTCGACCATGGCCAGGAATCCCTTGGCGTCGACGCCTTCCATCTTCACCGCCAGCTCCTCGAGGGTGTCAGCGGTGACCTTGGTGACCTGTCGGATCCGGTACTCGTCCCGAAGCAGGTGGGTGACCTTGCTGTCGAACACCTGCCAAGCGAACTGGTTCGGTTGCTCGAGTACTCGACGACCGTACTTGGCGTAGGTGTAGTTGCGGAAGTCGGCGCCCTCGTCGACGAAGCGCTTGCCGTCGGCATTCACGATGATGCCGAACGGGTAGCTGTGCTTCTGGAACCCATCGCCGACGGCGAGGTCACCGAACTCGGGAGCGTTCTGGTCCCAGCCCACCGCGTGACAGCCCGACCAGTTCCCGGCCGGGGACGCGCCGATGTCGAGCGCCATGCGGATGCCGTCACCCACGTTGAAACGGGTGCCGCGGACCTTGGCCAGATCCCAGCCGGGACCGAGGTAGCGCGTGCGCCATTCGGCATTGGCCTGGAACCCACCGGCGGCGAGCACCACAGCGTCGGCAGCCAACTCGGTGGTCACCCCGTCGATGCGGGCAACGACACCCCGCACGCCGACATCGTCGCGAACCAGCGACAGCGCCCTGGACTCGTAGTACACGGCAATGCCCAAACGGGCCGCTTCGGCCGCCAGGCTCTCGACCAGACCGGGACCACCACCGACGGTTTCGATCACCGCTCCACCCCAGAAGGTGAAGCGGCCATCGACGTTGAATGCCTGACGTCCGTAGGCCGCAGCGAACCGAACTCCATGCCCCTTCATCCACTGCAGGGTTTCATGACTGCGGTGAGTGAGCGTGTGGGCGAGATCCGGGTCGCAGCGGTACTCGGTGATCCGACCGAGGTCGGCGTAGAAGGCATCAGCTG
>JAHECQ010000458.1 GCA_024641625.1 Acidimicrobiales bacterium
CGTCCATGACGACGTCTCCGGTCTCCGAACTCTTCGATCCCGCCGACTGGGACGAGGTCCCCGGGTTCGACTTCACCGACATCACCTACCACCGGGGCAAGGAGGTGGCCTGCGTCCGAGTGGCATTCAACCGACCGGACGTTCGCAACGCCTTCCGACCCCACACCGTCGACGAGCTCTACACCGCGCTGGACCATGCACGTCAGTCGGTCGACGTCGGATGCGTTCTGCTCACCGGGAACGGACCATCGCCTCGCGACGGAGGCTGGGCCTTCTGTTCGGGCGGCGATCAACGCATTCGAGGCAAGGATGGCTACAAGTACGCCGACGACGTCACTGCGGACTCGATTCAGACCGGCCGGGCCGGGCGACTCCACATCCTCGAGGTCCAGCGCCTCATTCGGTTCATGCCCAAGGTCGTCATCTGTGTCGTCCCTGGCTGGGCGGCCGGTGGCGGCCACAGCCTGCATGTCACCTGCGATCTCACCCTGGCGTCAGCCGAACACGCTCGGTTCAAGCAGACCGACACCGACGTCGCCAGCTTCGACGGCGGCTTCGGCTCGGCGGCCCTGGCCCGCCAGGTCGGCCAGAAGATCGCCCGCGAGATCTTCTTCCTCGGACGCACCTACACCGCTGATGAAGCCTTCCGTCAAGGCGTCGTCAACGCCGTCGTCCCCCACGCCGAACTGGAGAAGACGGCGCTGCAATGGGCCCGCGAGATCTGCGGCAAGAGCCCCACGGCCAACCGCATGGCGAAGTTCGCGCTGAACCTGATCGACGATGGCCTCATCGGCCAACAGGTCTTCGCCGGCGAGGCCACCCGACTGGCCTACATGACCGACGAAGCCCAGGAGGGCCGCGATGCCTTCCTCGAGAAGCGCACTCCGGACTGGTCGGCCTACCCCTACCACTACTGACACCACCCCTGACCGGCGCTGATCGGGGCCGCTCGATCAGGGCCGGATGAGGGCCGAAAGCAGCGCCTGGAACTTCGAGCGGGTCTCGGCCAATTCGGCCGCGGGGTCACTGTCGGCGACCACGCCGACGCCGGCAAAGAGTCGCGCCACATTCCCCTCGATCTGCGCCGATCGGATACCGACGGCAAAAGCGCCGTTCCCGCCGGCGTCGACCCAACCCACCGGTCCGGCATAGCGACCACGCGAGGTCCGCTCCAGTTCGGCGATCAGCTCGAGCGCCGCGCCTTGCGGGTCGCCTCCCACCGCAGGCGTGGGATGAAGCGAAGCGACCAACTCCAGCACCGACGCCGGCGGCGCCGACAGCCGACCCTCGACACGGGTACCCAGATGGTGGACGTTGGCCAGCGACACGATGGTCGGCTCGGGTTCGGCGTCGACATAGGAACAGAAGGGAAGCAGCGTGTCGAGCAGCCAATCGATGGTGATGCGATGTTCGCCTCGGTCCTTGTCCGACGTCAGTAATCCAGCGGACAGACGCTGATCGGCTTGTGGATCGGATGATCGTGGCGCAGTGCCGGCCAAGGGATGGGCCCGCACGACGTCACCCGATCGCGACACCAGCAGCTCGGGCGAGGCGCCGATGAGCCCGTCGACCGAGAAGAGAATGGCCGACCTGAACGACTGACGCAGCCGCTCGACCACCACCGATGGATCGAGCGGATGATCGGTGGTGAGGACCAGCTCGCGGGCGAGCACCGCCTTGTGGAGCTGCCCCGAGCGGATCCGACCACGCGCCACCGCCACGATCTCGTCGCGCCACACCTCGGGAGCGATGGTCGAGCTGATTCGATAGTCGGCGGCCTCGGCGGCCGAGCTCGGCTGGCGCTGTTGGACCGCCTCCAGTCGGGACACGGCCTCCTCGACCGAATGGTCGCCGATGACGGTCAGCCAGCGTCGCCCTTCGCCACCGTGGCCGAGGAGGATCTCCGGCACGATCAGCTCGCCAGGCGCAGTGCGATCGAACGGCAGCGCACCGAAGGCAGCGGGGCCCGTTCCCGGGACCATGACCTCGTCGACCCCACGCATTGCCGCCAGGCGGTCGACCGCGTCGGCTGAACCCCCGGGTCGGCTCACGACGATGCGGTCCGCTTCGCCCAGACCGGCCAACGCAAACTCACCGGAGGCCCACAACAAGCCGGATCGGCTGCCGATGGTGACGGGATCGAGCTCGCGTCCGACGCGGTCGAGACGGATGGTGGTCGTGGTGAGGCTCACGAGTCGAGACTACCGACCACGGCCGGAGCCGAACCGACGCCGACGCCGGGGTGTCCGGCAGACTGGGTGATGGCCGAGATTCTGTACGGAGACCGCATCGGAGGCAACGCCAAACTGATGGTCGGATGTGCCGCCGTCATCTTCGACGAAGCCCGCTCGCGGGTGTTGCTCACCCAACGGTCGGACAATGGGCTCTGGTGCGTGCCTGGTGGGCGCATGGAACCCGGAGAGAGTGCCGTCGAGGCCTGTGGACGCGAGGTGCTGGAGGAAACCGGGCTGCAGGTCGAGGTCGTGCGATTGAGTGGCATCTACACCTCCCCGCATCAGGTGACCCGCTACCGAGACGGCGAGACCGTGCAGGTGGTGGCTCTGTGTTTCGAGGTCTCGATCATGGCGGGCACGCCAGGTCTCAGCGACGAGACCATCGCCGTCGGATGGTTCACCAGGGCCGAGATGGACGAGTTGGCCATGATGTCGGACCACGCCACCCGAGTGCTCGACGCCTGGAGCGCGCGACCCACGGCATTCATCAGCTGAGGGATCGCCGGCCGGAACCACCCGAGACGGTCGCCCAGGATACGCCCCGCCCCGGATCGCCGATGGCACACTACAGCGGTGGATCGGACCATCGACAGCGACATCGCCGCAGCATCGCCCGAGGTGTTCGCCGTGGTCTCGGACCTCACGACCTTTCCCGACTGGCTCGATCTGGTGCACCGCGTCGAGCCGATCGACGTGGTGGAGAGCGACCCTGGCCCCGCCTTCGCTGTCACGTTGCGGGCCACCGTTGGTCCCTTCGCTCGGAGCAAACGACTTCGCATGTGCCGAACCGAGTGCGATCCAGCGCTCGGACACGCTGCGTTCGAGCGGCGGGAAACCGATGGCCGCGACCACGCCGCGTGGATCATGTCGGCCCATGTCTCCCCCGCCCCGACAGCCGACGACGCCGCCACCCGTCGCTGTTCGGTGTCCATCCGTCTGCAGTACGAAGGTCGCATGTGGTCAGGCCTGCTCGATGGGGTGCTCGACAAAGCTGTCGAGCGAGCCGCTCGGAAACTCGCCGAGCGAGCGACCGGCTGAATCACGAAGCTGTCTCGATGAAGCTGTCTCGATGACTGCGATGCTGCGGTCCACGATCGGCATCGGGCTCCTCGCGCTGGTCGTGACCCTCATCGCCGTCGGCGAGCTGGCCGACTGGCTCGGGCGCCGCACCCGACCCGCCGCCGGGCGGCAACGGCGCTGGGGACACACCGCCGATGCCCAGGGCGCCGTGGTCGTTCTGGGGTTCCCGGGC
>JAHECQ010000459.1 GCA_024641625.1 Acidimicrobiales bacterium
CACCGCGTCGTTCGATGAGGAGATCGTGCCCGGCACCGGGTTTGTGACCCTGAAGCGTTCCAGCGATGACAGCACGGTGGAGAGTTTCGACGTGACCACCTCCCCGCGGCTGAGCTTCGGCGTCTATAGCGTGACGATCGATCCCACCGATGACCTGCTCCCCGGCGTGGAGTATTACGTGGTGTCCGACGCGGGAGCGGTGGAAGATTTCTTCGGGAATGGCTCGGTGGGGATCAGCGACAGCACCCTCTGGAGCTTCACGGCGGACGGCACGGCGCCGATGAGCACGGCGATGGGTCCGATGGCCGATGCGACCGGGGTTTCACCGCGCACAAAACTGACCCTCAGTTTTGACGAGGCGGTCATGGCCGGCAGCGGCAGCATCACCCTGTACCTGGCGAGTGATGACAGCGTGGTGGCGACCATCGACGTGACCGACACCCTCGCGGTGACGATCGCGGGCACGGAGGTGACGATCACCCTCCCGAGCCAGCTGGCCGAACTGACCGGCTACTACGTCAACATTGACGGCGGGGCGTTTGAGGATCTTTCGGGCAACCCAGCGGCCGGGGTCAGCGGCATGACGACCTGGGCCTTCACGACCGGCGTCATTCCGGTGGGCCTGCTCTTTTCGGAGGACTTCGCGGGGAGCACCGCGGACTTGGACGGCGTGATCCCGGAGACCACGATCGACGGGGCGGCCTGGGTGGCGGCACCGGTCTTCAACGAGGACGGATCGCTGGATGGGGGGCCGGGCAGTGCCACGCTGGCCTTCACGCCCTACCACGGGCTGGTCTACACGCTGGAGGCGTCGCTCACCGGGGTGACCGGAAACGCGGATTGGCTGGGCCTCGGGTTCGCCAGGGGACAGTCCAACCTCCAGGGTGCCACCGACCGGTTTATCAGTGACAACGTGATGGGGACGGCGTGGATGATGCTCCGGGGGAATGGCATGGGGCACCAAGCGTTTCTCGGCACCGCGACGGGACCCAACGGAGGGCTCACCGACCCGGCGACGTGGACCGCCTTTGCCAGCGAGAGTTCCGGTGGTGACATGGACATGCGGATTGTGCTCGACACGACGGGGGGGCCGGGCACTTGGACGGCGACCTGGTATGCGAAGCGGCCCGCGGATGGCAGTTACACGGAGGTGCGACCGAGCGCGGCGATGTTGACCGAGGACTTTGACTCGGTCGGCCTGGCCATGGCAAACGCGGGCGTCTCCGGGACAATTGAATCGTTCCGGCTCTACACCGGGGCCGATCCGACCGCGCAGCCCCTCATTCTGAAAATCTCGCAGAGCGCGGGCAACCTCGACTTCGAGTGGAACAGCCTCAGCGGCATGCAGTATGATCTGGTGAGCAGCACAGATCCGGAAGCCGAGCCGGATCCCTCTGCATGGGCCCCTTATTTTGACGGGGTCACGACCTACGAGAACATTGCGAGCACTGGGACGGGGACGCAGCCCCTGACAGGGGTGCTGAAGACCGGGCCGGTGCGTTTCTTTGCCCTGGTCGAGGAGGCAATTCCGCCGCTCTTCGCGGTGGACTTCGATTCCGACAACGGCGGGTTCACGATCGCGGTTCCCAACAAGGGCGCCGGGACGGAGTGGTCGTGGGGCATGCCGAACTCGCCTGATCAAGGTGGGGGGGGCGTTCTTGCGGCCAACGGGGGATCGGGCAGCTGCTGGGGGACGAACCTGATCGGTGGTTATGCGGCGAACACGGACGCCTGCCTTCGTTCGCCGGTCATCGACCTGACCGGGGTGGCGGGCGCGAGCCTGAGCTTCGCCCTGTCCATCGACGCGGCTGCTTTGCACACCTACCAGGTGAACGTCATTGACGACACGAGCGACGCGGTCATCGCGAATGTGATTGCTCCGACGCAGGATTCCAACGTAGGAAGCTCCGCTTGGACCACGGTTGGACCGGTCGCTATCCCCGGCGTGGCGCTTGGACAACCGGTCCGCCTCGAGTGGCGTTTCACCGGCAATGGTGATACGACCTTCAACGGTGCCTACCTTGACGACGTGACCGTTACGGTTCCGTAATCGGGCATGGTGCCCCGTGCCTCTTCCTGATGAAGAAGATCCCCCTCGCCGCTGCCGGTTTCCCGCGGTCTTCCTGCGGCACCCGGCGGCGGGGGGTCTTGTCACCGGGCGGGGCCGGTGCGGCTCCGGGACCTGCGTGGATCGGCGATGCCGCTTGAAATCAGCGGGGTTCTGGTGGAGCTTGCCCTGCCCGAAGCCCATTAAATCCCCACCCCCCCCAAAACCCATTCATGTTGCGCATCATTGCCGCCCTTGCGGGACTTTTTATCCTTCCGGTCTGCGGAAACGTCCTTTTCAGCGACGATTTTGGCGGCGATGGATCCAATCTCGACGGAGCCGCGCCCGATGTCCGGCCGGGTGGGGAGACCTGGGTTTCCTCACCCAACTTCAATAGGGACGGGTCGATCGACCAGGGTGCGGGCAGTGCCACCCTGGCCTTCATTCCGGTCGATGGAAACGTCTACACGCTGGACGTTTCCCTGAGCGGCGTGTCCGGCGATGGCGATTGGCTCGCGCTGGGGTTCGCGAAGGGCCAGTCCACCGGTTCGACCGCCAATGACCGGTTCATCACCGGGAACACGGTCGGCAGGGCATGGATGCTCCTCAAGGGTGACGCGAGTGGGAGCAACAACTCCGCCCTCATGAACGGGACTGCCAGCAGCGTGGCTTGGAGTGCCTACACCACTGAAAATCCCGGTGGCGACATGCAGATGCGCATCGTGCTCGACACGAGCGGTGGAGCGGGGAACTGGACCGCAACCTGGTTCGCGAAGCGGCCCGCCGACCCGGCCTACACCGTGGTGCGGCCCACCGCTGCGCTGCTGACGGAGGATGTCAATGCCGTCGGCCTGGCTCTTTCGAACACCGGCGTCTTCGGCACCGTCACCAGTTTCATGCTGAGTGACAATCTCAGCGATACGACGTCGCCGACCCTCGTCGGCACCACGCCTGCGAATGGTGTGGTGGAATTCGCGGTGGGAAGCAGCCTCGTGGCGCAGTTCGACGAGCCGGTCATGGCTGGAAGCGGGTTTCTCACGCTCAAGCGGGCCGGCGACGACAGCACGGTGGAAAGCTTTGACGTGGCGCTCTCCCCCCTGATTGGTTTCGGCGGGACGAACGTCACGATCGATCCGAGCAATGATCTCGATCCTTCCACCGGCTACTATGTGGAGATCGAAGCGACCGCGATCGCGGACCTCGCCGGCAACACCTTCGCGGGGATTGCCGGTGCCACGACCTGGAGCTTTGGCACTGCCGCTGCGGTGGTGCCGCTCCAGCCCTACGTGGTCGACGCGCACACCACGCACCTGTGGCATTTCGATGAGGCCGATCCCGGACCGGCCCAATCGGCGGCCGGGGTGAGCGGCAGCTTCAGCCTGACGCCCGCCGCGGGGGCCACCCTGGGGTTGTCTTCCTTCCA
>JAHECQ010000460.1 GCA_024641625.1 Acidimicrobiales bacterium
ATCTCCCACGAGGTCGATGTGCGACCCTGGATCCATCAGAAGAAAGCAGCCCTTGCCGCTCATGCCAGTCAGGTCAGCGACGCGTCCTTCTTCATGACCATGCCGCACGAGGCGTTCGTGGAGGCGTTCGGCACCGAGTGGTTCATCGGTCCGGGAGAAACCGGTCCACCGAGGCACCGTTGGCTGTTCGAGTCATGATCTGAGAAGATGCGGCATGGGTTCACCGCGAGTCGATGCTGTCCTGGAAATCGTCTCGGCCTGGCGTCGCCATGACGTCGACGCCGTGATCGCCCACCTGGCCGACGACATCGAGTGGCATTATCACGTCGGATCCGAGCCGGTCATCGGCGCCGAACGAGTACGCAAGACCTTGTCGAAGCTCGCCGGCCATCAGCTCGACGTCTCCTGGCAGATCGTTCGGGCGGCCGAGTCGGCAGATTCGGTGATGGTCGAGGGCACCGACGACTACCACAACCCAGCCGGGGTGCACGTCCGAGTCCCCTACATGGGCGTCTTCGAGTTCGACGAGGCCAACCGTGTCCGTGCCTGGCGCGATTACGTCGACCTCTCGCTGATGCAGTCGGCCGAAGCAGCCGAACCGATCAAACCCTGGCTGGCCGCGTTGGTCGAACGCCCGGGCCTGCTCTGACCCCTCACGAGCGACCGGCACGCCAGCCGCGCACGGCGACGATCTCGATCTCGATGACCGGGCCTGCCGGGCGCTGGTCGAGATACTGCGGGTACTTGGCCGTCAGGGCATCGATTGCCCGCACCCGGGTCGCTTCGTCTTCGACCTCGCGGGCACTGCCCCGGATCCGGACCCACCACAACTGACTCCAGTCCCGGTCGTCGTAGTGATCGACCAGGACGGTCACCGCCGGATGGCCGGCAATGTTTGCCAGCCGTTGCAGGCGGTGCGTGGTCTTGGGCTTGTGGTCGATCGCCGAAACGATGGCGCCGAGCCCTCGAGCGCTCGACCGAGCCGGCATCCAGGCGAACACGAAGGGAACGAGGTCTACTTGGTCCCGAGCGGTCTGGGTGGCAAGACGGGCCACTCGAGCACTGGCAGCATGCTGCAGCCAGCCCAACTCGGGGGAACGGTCGGCGCTCAGTCTTCCTCACCGGCCTGGGCACGTTCGGCGATCTCGGCCACGACCCCAGGATCGGCCAGCGTCGTCGTGTCGCCCAGGCTCCGGCCGTTGGCCACGTCGCTCAGCAGGCGCCGCATGATCTTACCCGACCTGGTCTTCGGCAGGTCCGGCACGATGATCACGGTCTTCGGCCGGGCGATCTTGCCGAGCTTGACGCCCACATGCTCGCGAATCTCGTCGCCGAGCGCAGCCGATGGTTCGTACTCGCCGCGAAGGATCACATAACCGACGATGGCCTGGCCGGTGATCTCGTCGTTGGCTCCCACGACTGCGGCCTCGGCCACCGCCCGGTGATCGACCAGTGCCGACTCGACCTCGGTGGTCGAGATGCGGTGACCGGACACGTTCATCACGTCGTCGACGCGGCCGAGCAGCCAGAGATACCCGTCCTCGTCGAGCTTGGCGCCGTCTCCGGCAAAGTAGCGTCCCTCGAAGCGACTCCAGTACGTGTCCCGATAGCGGTCGGGGTCACCCCAGATGCCGCGTAACATCCCCGGCCAGGGGCGGGTGATCGTCAGGTAGCCGCCACCGACGGCGACGGGGTTGCCGGCATCGTCGACCAATTCGGCGAACACGCCGGGAATCGTTCCACAGGCCGAACCCGGTTTGGTGGTGATCACCCCGGGTAGCGGGGTGATCATGTGGCCACCGGTCTCGGTTTGCCACCAGGTGTCGACGATCGGCCGGCTCGAGCCGCCAATGTGCTCGTGGTACCACATCCACGCTTCGGGATTGATCGGCTCGCCGACCGATCCAAGCACCCGGAGACTGGTGAGATCGTGTTTCGCCGGCTCCTGAGCACCCCAACGCATGAACATGCGGATGGCGGTCGGTGCGGTGTAGAGCTGCGTGACGCCATAGCGCTCGACGATGTCCCACAGACGATCCTTGCCCGGGGTGTCAGGGGTTCCCTCGTACATCACCGAGGTGACGCCATTGGTGAGGGGCCCGTAGACGATGTAGCTGTGGCCCGTGACCCACCCGATGTCCGCAGCACACCAGTAGACGTCGGTGTCGGGCTTGATGTCGAACACGTACTTGTGGGTGAACGCCACCTGGGTGAGGTAGCCGCCGGTCGTGTGCATGATGCCCTTGGGCTTGGCCGTCGTGCCCGAGGTGTACAGAAGATACAGGAGTTGCTCGGCGTCCATCGGCTCAGCAGGGCAGTCGTCGGACGCATCGGCCATGAGATCGTGCCACCACAGGTCGCGGCCGGTGGTCATTTCCGGGTCGGTCCCGCATCGGTCGACAACGATGACATGCTCGACCGAAGCCGCCCCGCGACCGAGGGCCTCGTCAACCGTTGATTTCAATGGGGCGGCCGCACCGCGCCGGTAGCCGGCGTCGGCCGTGATGACGAGGCGCGCCGTTGCGTCATCGCAGCGGTCGATGATGGCATCGGCCGAGAAGCCGCCGAAGATGACCGAATGAGCCACGCCGATGCGGGCACAGGCCAGCATCGCAATCGGCAACTCGAGGATCATGGGCATGTAGACCGCTACCCGGTCGCCCTTCTGGAGGCCCAAGCCCTTGAGCACGTTGGCGAACTTCTTGACCTCGGTCAACAACTCGGCGTAGGTGAGGGCGATCTTTTCCCCCGGCTCACCCTCCCAATGGAAGGCCACCTTGTCGCCACGACCGGCTTCGACGTGGCGATCGAGGCAGTTGTAGCTCACGTTCAGCTCGCCACCGATGAACCACTTGGCAAACGGCAACTGCCACTCGAGTACCTGATCGAAGTCCTTGTGCCAACTGAGCAGATCTCGAGCCTGCCGGCTCCAGAATGCCTCGTAATCAGCGTCCGCTTCGTCGTACAACGACCGATCGCCGGCATTGGCGTTGGCGACGAACTCCGGTGCCGGCGGGAAGGTGCGCTCTTCTACTTCGAATACGCCGATCGTGGGCTCTGACATGACACGTCCCCTGGG
Source organism: Acidimicrobiales bacterium (assembly GCA_024641625.1). Classification (GTDB taxonomy): domain Bacteria; phylum Actinomycetota; class Acidimicrobiia; order Acidimicrobiales; family SZUA-35; genus JAHECQ01. Next base: position 3,080 of record JAHECQ010000460.1, read on the forward strand.
TATGCGTTGACGATGGAGGACCCCGATCGTAGTAGGAGCTTCAGGCAAGGCCGTATTCGGAACGGATACCGGCAACCAGCACGTCGAGCCCTCCGGCGAACACCGACTGCGCCGTGAGCCGGCGTCCGCTGAGCGCGAACTCGGCCACCTCGGGATCATCGAGCAGCTCCCCGGACAGAAGGTCGACGGAACGCCCGCCCTCCGTCGCCCCAGTCTCGGCGATCGCGTGACCGAGCACGTAGGAGACGGCGAGGCGTACGATGGTGTGGGAATCGACAGGTGACAGACCCAGTTGCCGCATGGTCCGGTAGCCTCGGAAGTAGGCCAAGAACCCGGCGCGATTGGTGACCACCGAGCGGCCGGCGAACAGGCTGGCGC
>JAHECQ010000461.1 GCA_024641625.1 Acidimicrobiales bacterium
CGGTGGATCCGGTCAGATGACCCAGGAGACCCGGTTGATTGCCGGGTTCGAGCGCGTCGTGCTTGCGGGGGAGGGCAACGTCCGCTTCGGCGCCGGCTCCGACGGCGTCGTGGAAGTCGAGTCGGACGACAATCTGCTCGCCCACATCCGAACCGAAGTTTCAGGTGACACCCTCACCATCTCGACCGAGTCAGGGGTCGACATCGATCCCACCAACAGCGTCGACTATCGGCTCGGCTGTCCACAGATCAGCGCGGTCGTTCTCTCCGGGGCCGGCACCATCGATCTGGCCGGTTGCGCAACAACCGACCGTCTCCAGGTGGAGCTCTCCGGAGCAGGAACGATCGTGGCGGCCGACCTCGACCTGTCGATGCTCCGGGCCTCGCTGCCGGGAGCAGGGAGCATCGTCGCTGCCGGTCGAGCCGACCGACTCGACGTGATCGTGGCCGGTGCCGGCGACTTCGATGGCGGAGATCTCCGGGTCGACGTGGCCTCGGTCGAATCACTCGGTGTCGGCACAACAACCGTGTGGGCGGTCACCGACCTCTTCGTGTCGGTCAGCGGCGTTGGCACCGTCGGCTACTACGGCGACCCGCAAGTGAGCCAGTCGGTCACCGGTGTGGGCACCATCAAGGCGCTGGGGCCCAAGTAGGCGCAACTCCGGCGAGATCGTCTCCCGTGAACGGTCCGAGTCGAGCGGCTACCGCGTCCCAGCGGTGCCCGGTCCCGCCTCATCGCGGGTTCGAGCCTCGTGGCGCTGGACCCAGCAGGCCTCAGTGGGCCTTCCATTCGGCCGGACGCTTCTCGGCGAAGGCACGGGTTCCCTCGATGCTGTCCTCGGTCATGGCCAGGAGACGGAAGAGGTTCGACTCCAGTCGCAGCCCGTCCTCGAGGGGCATGCTCAGGCCTTTGATGGCGGCCTGCTTGATGGCTCGAACGGCGAGAGGTCCGGCTTCGAGGATCTTGCGGGCCATGGCCTCGGCGGTGGGAAGCAGATCGGCCGGCGGCACGACTCGAGTCACCAGCCCGAGTCGGTGGGCTTCGGCAGCGTCGATTCGCTCACCGGTGTAGAGCATCCACAGCGCATCGCCGAGGGGAATGGCTCGGGGGAGGCGTTGGGTGCCACCGCCGCCGGGCAGCAGACCGAGCCGGGACTCACCGAGTCCGAACTGGGCGTTGTCGGAGGCCACACGAATGTCGCAGGCCAGTGCCATTTCGAGCCCGCCCCCGTTGCAGTGGCCGTTGACTGCAGCGATGATCGGCTTCCAGATGTCGAGACCTCGCATGAGGTCGCCGCGATTGTTCGCGTCGAAGGCCTCGCCCGGTTCGGGTTGGGTGTTGAAGTTGAGTTTGATGTCGCTGCCTGCGCAGAAGGCCTTGTCGCCCGCGCCGGTGAGGATGGCGACCCAGGCGTCGTCGTTGTCGGCGAATTCCCGCCAGATCTCGGCGAGGCGATCGTAGGTCGGCTGATCGCAGGCGTTGTAGGCGTGCGGCCGGTTGATGGTGACGAAGGCGATCTTGTCTCGGATTTCGTAGAGGACGGTCTCCATGGTCGTGCTCGTTTCTCTGGTCGGGTCGGGGTCTCGGGCGGGAACGACGGGCGGGTGACCGCCCGTCGTGCGGTGACCTCGGGGCGGGACCGAACTCTAGGTCGGTTGTCGTCGGGGCCGCCGACGAACCAGTTGCGTGCGGCGGCGTGCACCTGGCCGCAGCGGGCACAGCGGGTGGTCTCCGGCGGGCCACGGGCCGTGACGCTACAGTCGGGCCATGACCGATGTGGGCTGGTTGGACGCGACCGCGCAGGCGGCCCTCGTGCGTGACGGGGCGGCCTCGCCGCAGGAGCTGTTGGAGGTGGCGCTGGCCCGGCTCGATGCGCTCAACCCTCGGCTCAACGCAGTGGTTCACCTGCTGGCCGACCGGGCCCGGGCCCAGGTCGAGAACGGTTTGCCCGATGGTCCGTTCCGCGGTGTGCCGATGGTGCTCAAGGACCTGATCCAGGAAGTCGCCGAGGAACCGTTTCACGAAGGTATGCAATACCTGCGCGACCTCGATTACCGGCCGCCGGCGACCACGGAACTCACTCGCCGTTTCGAGGCGGCCGGGCTGGTCGTCTGCGCCAAGACCAACACCCCCGAGTTGGGGGGCATCCCCACGACCGAGCCGCTCACCTACGGGCCGACCGCCAACCCGTGGGATCTCACCCGTACGGCAGGGGGCTCCAGCGGCGGTTCGGCTGCGTGTGTCGCTGCGGGCATCGTCCCGGTCGGTCATGCGAACGACGCCGGTGGCTCGATCCGCAACCCCGCAGCTCGCTGTGGTCTGGTGGGACTGAAACCGACCCGGGCCCGGGTGCCACTGGGGCACCTGTACGGAGACATGTTCGCGGGGCTGGTCTCGGAGATGGTGGTCACCCGTTCGGTGCGTGACACCGCCGGGATCCTCGACGCGGTGCACGGACCGGGGATCGGTGACCCGTACTCGGCGCCTCCACCGGAGCGACCCTATGTGGCGGAGTTGGCCGGCGACGTGAAGCCACTGCGTATCGGCATGTGGACCGGGATCCCCGGAGGTCGATCCGGGTTGTCGGGCGAAGCGGTTGCGGCGGTGACGGCCGGCGCTCGGGCGTTGGAGGCGCTGGGGCATCACGTCGATGACTCCCATCCGCCGGCCTTGGATGGGGCCGATGCCGGGATCACCCTGGGCCGGATCGTCATGGTGGGGACCGATTGGGCGGTGCGTCGGTGGGAGCGGATCACCGGCGTCGACGTCGAGCCTGCTCAACTCGAGCCCATCACCCGGCACTATCTGGACTTCGCGGCAAAGGTCAGCGGTTCGGAGCTCTTCGACTTCATCGAGCATGGTCAACTCATCACCCGTGCCGTCGATCGTTGGTACGCAGGGGGTCATGACCTGCTCCTGATGGCCACGGTGGCCGAGCCTCCCAACCTGCTGGGTGAACTGCAGGCGGCCACCGACGACGAGGTGCCTCGGGCGTTGAAGGCGCTGCTGCCCTCGCTGTGGCTGACCTGCTGGGTGAACCTGACCGGACAACCGGCGATCTCCCTGCCACTCCACTGGACCGCGGATGGTCTGCCCATGGGGGTTCAGCTCGTGGCCCGTGCAGGCCGCGAGGACCTGCTGCTCCGGGTGGCGAGCCAGCTGGAGCAGGCACTTCCATGGTCCGATCGTCACCCACCGGTGAACGCAATCGGCTGATTTCCCCAGCGGTGAGCGGCCGACACCCGCCTCCGATCGGGGACAGAAGGAGGCGACAGGGGAAGCGCCGTCCGGTCAGCCGACCGGGCGACCACGGACGGTGATGCCGGCTGGGAGTCCGCAGGAGCACGCAACGTGGTTGGTGAGCGCGTAGGGTGGCAGCGCGTCCCGGGTCGGACCGAGCGGCGTCGAGGAGCGTGTCGGATGTCTGCGAGCCGCGGCTGAGATCGCGGGAGCTGT
>JAHECQ010000462.1 GCA_024641625.1 Acidimicrobiales bacterium
CGAGGTGCCATGGGAGGCGCCCCGCCACCCCGATCCCGCCATCGAGGGCGCCGTGGTGCAGGTCATGACGTACCTCGTCGAGAACGAGATCGCAGCGTTGGTCGTACCGGCTCGCTTCCTGGGGCGCATTCATCCCCATTTCACCGAGATCCAACACCTGCTCGCCGTCCAGGTCGCCGACGAGGCCCGCCATGCGCACGTCTTCGCCCGTCGAGCCGCGCTCACGGACAGCCCACCCGCCTTGTCCGGCGCGGGGGGCCGCTCCTCGTTGCAGACCCTGCTCGACGAGCCCGACTTCGCCACCGCCAGCTTTCTCCTCAGCGTGTTGGGCGAAGGGACGTTTCTGTCCTTGCTCGGCTTCCTCGAACGCTACGCGCCGGACGAGTGCACGCGGGTGATCGCCCGCCTGGTGCGAGCAGACGAGGCGCGCCACGTCGCCTTCGGCGTCTCCCACCTCGAACGACACTGCCGTCGCGATCCCACGTTGCTCGATCGCCTGGCCTCGGCCATCGAGCACCGTTACGAAGCGTTGCGATCGACGGCCGGCCTCAGTCAGGACGTCTTCGACAGTCTGGTCCTGCTCGCCTCGGCAGGACGGACGCCCGAGGCGATCGCCGGCGGTTGGGCCGCGGTGCAGACACTTCAGGCCGACATGGCCGGCGGCCGCATCGCCAGACTGGGGCGCCTTGGATTCACGCCCGACCGAGCCGCCGAACTGGCTGCCCTCCATACTCGGAACTTCATGTGAGATATCGATCCTCGATCAGACGGTCCTGAGTCGCTCACAACGACATGCCGCCATCGATCACGAAATCGGCGCCGGTGGCGAAGCTCGACGACGGCGAGGCCAGGAACAAGACGGCGTCGGCGATCTCCTCCGGGGCTCCCAGCCGCCGCAGCGGCGTCGACTTCACCAGTACCTCGTTCATGCTCTCCGGGTTCGTCTCGAGGATCGGCGTGTCGATCACCCCTGGGCACACGGTGTTGACCCGGATCTTGTAGCGAGCCAGTTCGAGCGCTGCAGCCTTGGTCATGCCCCGCACCGCCCACTTCGTCGCCGTGTAGGCGAAGAGCGTCGACGTTCCGCGTAGGCCCGCCACCGAACAGGTGTTGATGATCGAGCCGGCGCCGGCGGTCCGCATCGGGGCGATCACCGCCCGCATTCCCAGGTACACCCCCATCTGATTGACCTGAACGATCTTCTCGAAGAGCTCGGGTTCGGTGTCGATGAGCTTCACCGGGGCAGAGATGGCTGCGTTGTTGACCAGCACGTCCACCCGTCCGAACGCCGCCAGCGCCGCGTCGATGACCGACTGCCAACCCTCGGCCGACGACACGTCATGGGCGACGAATCGGGCGGCATCGCCGATGTCGGTCGCGACTGCGTTGCCCTCCTCGGCGAGGATGTCGGTCAACACCACCTGGGCACCGTTGGCGGCGAGCAGACGCGCTTCGGCCTCACCCTGCCCTCGCGCCGCCCCGGTGACGATTGCCACCGCCCCGTCCATCACACCCATCTCGTGTTCCTCTCGTCGTTGACGCTCGATCGATGACCAAAGCCTCTGGAGGGTCCCGGTCCCGGGGGGCATGATAAGTACCTTTCCTGGGTTTGTTCCTGCCCACGACCAAGGAAGTGTGCAATGACGAAATCAGAAGCGCGTTGCCACCTCTGTGGCGCCCGCAATCGAGTGGCCGCCGACACGCGGGGCAAACCTCGTTGTGCGAAGTGCCATGCCGATCTCCCCTGGCTCGCCGACGTGGACGGAAGCGAGTTCGCCAGGGTCATCGCCAATTCGAGTCTGCCTGTCCTCGTGGATCTGTGGGCACCCTGGTGCGGTCCCTGCCGTGCGGTGGCTCCCGCGCTCGTCGAGCTCTCCGAAGAACTGGCGGGAACGGTTCGGATCGTCAAGGTCAACGTCGATCAGGCTCCCGCTGTCCAGGCAAGTCTGGGCGTACAGGGCATCCCGACCATGGTCGTGTACGCCGACGGCGTCGAGGTGGGGCGCCAGGTCGGTGCCATGCCGAAGCATGCCATTCGAGCGTGGCTCGACAAGGTCTTGGCCTCAACCGCCGGGCACTGAGCCGGCTGCCCGATCAGGCCGAGGGCCGATCAGTCGTTTCACCCAGCGATCGGACCTCAAGCAGGCGGGACGACCAGTCGATGACTGGTCTGTGCGCCCCCGAAACCGCAGCAGCGAGGAACCGATTCCTTGGGGATCATCGACTGCGGTCGATCGCCACGCCGACCTCCGATCGCTTCTGTGGAGGGCGCACCCACCGAGCGCCATGGCCAGCGTGCTGTGCTTCATGTTGCTCAAACCCGAGGGCTCACTCGGCGTCTTCCTGTGGATCAGCGCCATCTACACCACGGGGCTCGGTGCCGTGCGGCTCGCCAATGGCGCCCACCGTCGGGAGGGTTCATTGCTCCTGTTGGGTCTGCTGGACGCCACCACGGTTGCCGCCGTGGCCTACCTCTTTCCGCACCTGTGGCAGCTCGGTCTGGTCATCCAACTCACCATCGTGGGCATGGGTTGGATCGAGTCCCGTCGGGTCACCGCCATCCTGTTGACGGTCGCCGCCACCTCGATGGGAATCGTCGGCGCGTCGCACGGGATCGATCGGTGGGGGACCACGCTCGCACTGTTCGTACTGGCGACCGGCGCGGTTTCGGTCAACGCCATGTGGTCCGTCACCGATCTGCCGCTCAGCGCCGTCGGTGAGTCACTCACCTCGGTCCGGGCACTGGTGTGGCAAGCCGATCTCGACAGCGTGTTGACCGAAATCGCCGGCCCCACGGTTGAACTGATGGGCCTACCGGCGGCCCAGATGATCGGCCGACCGATGACGGCTTTTCTCGCTGCCGAGGACGGCGACAACATCCAGGATTGGAGACGTGAACTCGCGGCGACGGGATCGGTCAGCTTCGTCCACCAGCTTCAGGCCTCCGACGACCTCACGGCGCGCACCACGCTGCGGCTCGTTCGCCACTCCGACGGCGAGTCGGAGCTGCATGGCGTCACCGTCGACATCTCCAAAGCGTGGCGGGCCAGCGAGCCCCAGCGGCGACGAGAGAGTCTCGTCCAGCAGATGCGCGACGGGATCCTGCTCCTGAGTCGCCACCGGACTGGTTTCAGGATCGACCAGATCAACTCGACGGGGGCTCAGCTCCTCGGTGTGGCCGAGCAGGTCGACTGGCCGAGACTGGCGACCGAACATCCGGCACTGTGCGCCAAGGTCGCCGAGCTGGATCCTTCCGAGGATGCCGTTGTCTGGCGACACCGAGTCGACACCCAGGCGCAGCCGATCTGGTTGAGTGTCCGCTGCTACGAAGTGGGGGACGGCTCCATCGCCCTGCAATTCAGCGATGTCAGTGATGACATTCGTGAAGAGGATCGCATCCGCCACGAGGCCTCGCACGATGCGCTCACGGGGCTCCTCAACCTCAGGGCGTTTC
>JAHECQ010000062.1 GCA_024641625.1 Acidimicrobiales bacterium
GTCGTGGCACTCACCAACGAGACCACCGGCATCCGCCGCCGACTGCTCGACGACGGTGTGGTCCAGATCGCCGTGGGCCGCTCCCCCGCCCATCTGCGAGCCGACCACGAGATGCAGAGCCTCGTGGGACTACCAGTGGACGACATCGCAGCCAGCGTGCTCCATCCCGCCACCGAGGCATTCGCACCCATCCTGGCAACCGAGGTGGATCGGGCCGACGTCGTCGTACTCGCGCACCCGTTTCTCTCCACGGCCCTGGCCGCCACGCTGGACGCCCGGGGGGGCGGGGCCGGCAAACCGATCGTCTACGACGCGCACAATGTCGAAATCGACCTGAAGCAACGAATGCTGCAGGGACGACCCGGAGCGCGTCGACTCATGGAATGGTGCGAACGAGCGGAGGCATCCGCTCTTGGGCGCGCCAGCCTGGTCAGCGCAGTGTCCGACGCCGACCTGGCCCGGTTGTGTCCAGCCGGTTGTGGCCACCGAAACCTCGTTGCACCCAACGGTGTCGAGGAACGGTTGCTCCAGTTGCCTCCCGGCCCGTCACCTCAACGGAGTGCCGCACGGTCCCGTCTCCTGGTCGACCTCGGCCTGGAGGGCGACCGGCGCCCCATCGTGCTCTTCGTCGGGTCGTCCCACGGCCCCAACCATGAGGCGGCCGACCGACTCGCCGACATCGCCGTTCGTTCGCCCGACCTCCTGGTCGTGCTGGCCGGCGGACACTCCGAGCGGCCCCGCGCCGGCGCGGTCAGCCTCGGTCGCTTCAGTGACCACGACCTCGTTCGTCTGCTGCACGCCGCCGATGTCATCGTCAATCCCGTCTCGGTCGGATCAGGGACCAACCTCAAACTGATCGAGGCACTCGGTTCGGGAACCCCGGTGGTGGCCACGCCGACGGGGGCACGAGGTCTCCCGGACCCCCAACAGGTGCTGCTGCTGGCCGAGCCCCATCAGCTCACCGGCGCCATCGGTCGGATCATCGCGCAACCGGGTCCGGCCCGAGAGCGTGCCCTGGCCGCTCAACGTCTGGCCGCTCGGTACCGTTGGGACCACGCCCTCGCACCGCTCGTTGCGGCAATTGGTGCCCTGCTCGGCGTACCATTGGCCCCGTGACAGCACCTCGTTCAGACGTACCCGATTCATGGAAAGCGGCCGCACAGAAGGAACTCCGGGGCACCGATCCTGACGCGCTCATCGTCCAGACCGCCGAAGGGATCGCGGTCAAGCCGCTCTACACCGATGCCGACCTCGAGCAGCTCGAGCACCTCGGATCGCTCCCGGGCGAGGCCCCCTATGTTCGAGGTCCCCGGGCCACCATGTACACCAATCGCCCGTGGACGATCCGCCAGTACGCCGGCTTCTCCACCGCCGAGGAGTCCAACGCCTTCTACCGCCGCAATCTGGCCGCCGGACAGATGGGACTGTCCGTCGCCTTCGACCTGGCCACCCACCGAGGGTACGACTCCGATCACCCCAGGGTCGTCGGTGACGTGGGCAAGGCCGGTGTGGCCATCGACTCGGTGGAGGACATGAAGATCCTGTTCGACGGCATCCCTCTCGAGCAGATGTCGGTGTCGATGACCATGAACGGGGCCGTCCTGCCCATTCTGGCCTGCTACATCGTGGCCGGGGAGGAGCAAGGCGTCAGTACCGACCAACTGTCGGGGACCATCCAGAACGACATCCTCAAGGAGTTCATGGTCCGCAACACCTACATCTACCCGCCCGAACCGTCGATGCGGATCGTCGCCGACATCATCAACTACACCGCGGCGAACATGCCGAAGTTCAACTCGATCTCGATCTCGGGCTATCACATGCTCGAAGCCGGCGCTTCGGCCGACATCGAGCTGGCCTTCACCCTGGCCGATGGCCTCGAGTACGTCCGTGCCGCCCTGTCGCAGGGTCTCGATGTCGATGCCTTCGCCGGGCGTCTCAGCTTCTTCTTCGGCATCGGCATGGACTTCTTCATGGAGATTGCCAAACTCCGGGCGGCGCGCCTGCTGTGGTCGGAGGCCATGGCTCAGTTCGAGCCGAAGAACGCAGGATCCTCCATGCTCCGCACCCATTGCCAGACCTCCGGCGTCTCCTTGACCGAGCAGGACCCCTACAACAACGTCGTACGTACCGCGTATGAGGCCATGGCCGCCGTGCTGGGCGGCACCCAGAGCCTGCACACCAACAGCTTCGACGAGGCACTGGGCCTCCCGACCGAGTTCAGCGCTCGTGTCGCTCGGAACACCCAGCTGATCCTGGCCGAGGAGAGCGGCGTCACCCGCACCGTCGACCCGCTTGCCGGCAGCTACTACGTCGAACGGCTCACCGCCGACCTCGCCGACCGCGCCCGCACCATCATGGCCGAGGTCGAGAGCCTCGGGGGGATGACGAAGGCCATCGCCTCGGGGATGCCGAAGCTGCGCATCGAGGAGTCGGCAGCCAAGCGACAGGCGCGCATCGACCGGGGCGAGGAGGTCGTCGTCGGAGTCAACAAGTACAAGGTGGCCGACGCCGGTACTGTCGATGTCCTCGACATCGACAACACCGCGGTTCGCGAAGCACAAGTGGCTCGCCTCGGCCGCATTCGCGCCGAGCGCGATGCTGCGGCCTGCGAGGCGGCGCTGGCCGCGGTCACCGAAGCAGCGCGCGGCGCGGCCAACCTGCTGGAGGCCTGCGTCGCTGCGGCCCGGGCCCGCGCCACCGTCGGCGAGATGTCCGACGCGATGGAGGTGGTGTTCGGTCGTCATCAGGCCGAGACCCGCACCATCTCGGGCGTCTATGGCGCGGCCTACGCCGACGACGACGACTTCGCGGCCATCGTCGCCGATGTCGAGGCGTTCGCCGAGAGCGAGGGTCGTCGACCCCGCATCCTGGTGGCCAAGATGGGCCAGGACGGACACGATCGTGGGGCCAAGGTCATCGCCACCGCATTCGCCGATCTCGGTTTCGACGTCGACGTCGGCCCGTTGTTCCAGACGCCCGAGGAGGTGGCACGCGACGCCGTCGACAACGACGTCCACATCGTCGGCATCTCGAGTCAGGCTGCCGGCCACAAGACCCTGGTCCCTCAGCTCATCGACGAGCTGCGCAAGGCCGGAGCCGACAACGTGGTGGTGGTCTGTGGCGGCGTCATTCCCCCTCAGGACTACGACATGCTGCGAGCCGCCGGTGTCGGCGCCATCTTCGGCCCCGGAACCAACATTCCCGATGCGGCAGCGCAGGTCCTCGAACTGGTGAGGGCTGCAGCCTGAACCCCGAGGAGCTGACCGATCGCCTCCTTCACGGCGAACGACGAGCGCTGGCCAAGGCCATCACCCTGGTCGAATCCTCTCGTCCGGAGCATCGCGAGCTGGCCGACGAACTCCTCGGCCTCGTCCTGCCGTACACCGGGCGGGCCTACCGAATCGGGGTCTCGGGCACCCCCGGCGTCGGCAAGAGCAGCCTGATCGAGCAGTTGGGCAGGCACGTCATCGAGCAAGGTCAACAGGTTGCAGTGCTCGCCATCGATCCATCGTCGAGGCGAACCGGCGGTTCGATCCTCGGCGACAAGACCCGGATGCCGTTCCTCGCCAGCCATCCCGACTCGTTCGTTCGACCATCCCCCAGCCGAGGTGTTCTGGGTGGCGTCGCCGACGCCACCCGCGAGGTCCTCCTGCTCTGCGAGGCCGCCGGGTTCGGCATCGTCGTGGTGGAAACCGTCGGCGTGGGACAGTCCGAGACCGCGGTCGCCGACATCACCGACCTGTTCCTGTTGTTGGTCGCTCCCGGCGGTGGCGACGATCTCCAGGGCATCAAGCGAGGAGTGATGGAACTGGCCGACATCGTCGTGGTCAACAAGGCCGACGGCCCGTACCTGGCCACCGCGTCGCACACCGCAGCCGATTATCGGGCTGCCCTGCATCTGGTGCGCCCCAAACGCGAGGGTGTCGAAACCGCCGTCCTGTTGTGCTCGGCGTTGCGGGGAACCGGCATCAGCGAGATCTGGGACCATGTGGTGACCTATTGGCAGGCCCTGGCCGACCGCGGACATCTCGAACGCCTGCGATCGGTCCAAGCAGTCGATGCCATGTGGCGAATCATCCAAGCCCGCCTGCTCACCCAGGTCCACGGCAACCCCGAGATCGTCGACCCCGTGGTGCGTGAGGTGGCTGCGGGTCGCCTGCCGGCCAGCCGTGCGGCCGCACTCGTCCTGGAGTCGGTGGCTCCCCGGGACTCCGGCACCACCGCCCTATAGTTTCGACCCGTGTCGGTCCCCGAGAGAATCAAGGCGCTGTTCGAAACTGCAACCGACCGCGACGGCATTCGTCGACGCCTCGAACGCATCCGCTTCCATGACGACGCCGCATACCTCGACCATCTCGTCCAGCGGGCGATCGAGCGCGGGGAGCAACCATGATCATCGGCATCATCGCCCCTCGACCCGTCGACCCGACCATCGTCGGCGGAGCCGAGCGACTCTGGCGGACCCTCGAACAGCGTCTGATCGAGCGGGGTCATCAGGTCGAGCTGGTCACCCTCCCCACACCCGAGGCCAACCTCGCCGAGCTGCTCGACTCCTACGAGCAGTTCGTCGAACTCGATGTCAGCCGCTTCGACGTGGTGATCACCGGCAAGTATCCGGCCTGGATGATCGACCATCCTCGGCATCTCGTGTATCTGCTGCATCCGCTACGCGGCCTCTACGACACCTACCCGGCCGAGCTTTCCGCCGACGTCGATCCCGCGCTCGAGCACGCGCTGGGCGCCGCCGCCACCGCCCGCGGCGTGTTGGAGATGGCTCGCACGCAGCTCGCCGCCAATCCGGGACTGGGCCAGTTTCCCGGGCCGTTCGCCAGGGCGGTGGTGCACCGCCTCGATCACCTGGCCTTCGAGCAGGTGACGCAATTCGCCGCCATCTCCGAGACGGTCGCCTCGCGCCCGGGGTACCTTCCTGATCGACCGGTGCTGGTCAATCACCCAGAGAGCGGCCTGGCGTCGCGATGCCTGCGCCAACCGCTCGGGGAGGTTCCCGCCCGTACTCGTTTCGTGGCCGTGAGCCGGCTCGATCGGCCGAAGCGACTCGACCTCGTGCTTGGAGCGTTCGCCCACTACCAGGACCGGAATGCCCGCCTGACCATCGCCGGTGACGGGCCCGATCGGGGGCGCCTCGAACAACTGGCCGAGGCAGATCCCCGCATCGAGTTCCTCGGACGGGTCGAGGATGACGAGTTGGTGGACTTGTACCACAGCGCCACCGCCGTGCTCTTCGTTCCCCTCGACGAGGACTACGGGTACATCAGCGCCGAGGCGATGGCAGCCGGAGCACCGGTGATCACCACGACCGACAGCGGCGGGGCGTCCGAGCTGCTGGAGCACGGAGTGAACGGCCTCGTGCTCGAACCCGATCCCGCGCGACTGGCGTGGGGCATGGCCCACATCGCCGACAATCCGTTCACCCGTTGGCAATTGGGACTCAACGCCCGGCGCCGGTCCTCAGCAGTCGATTTTGCCCCATTGCTCGACGTGATCGAGGGTCTGGGCGAACCGCCGCAGCATCGAGTTCGAGCGCTGGTGCTCAGCACCTATCCGATCGATCCCATGATCGGGGGTGGACAACGACGACTTCGCCATCTCACCAGAGCATTGGCCGCCCTGGCCGACGTCACTGTCCTCGTCCTGTCGGCCGACGTCGAACTGCCACGACGTCGGCTGGTCGAACCTGGGCTCGTGCAAATCGAGATCCCCCGCTCGGCCGCCCAGCGAGAGGCCGAAGAGGACATCTACGCCCTGCTCGGCCTCCCCGTCGACGACATCACTGCCTCCGCCCTGGCCCCGGCTTCACCGGCCTACGGAGAGGAACTCATCCGCCAACTCGACGTCTCCGATGTGGTCATCGCCTCCCATCCCTTCCTGGCCCCCTCGGTGCCTCGATCATCGCTGGTTCCGCTCATCCACGACTCGCACAACGTCGAGGCCTCACTGAAGGCGGCCATGCTGCCGGACTCGACCGCCGGCAGGTGGCTCCTCGAGAAGGTTCGCTCGAGCGAGCATGAGGCCACCGAACGGGCCGTCGCCCTCTTCGCCTGCACCCAGGACGATCTCGCCGAGCTCCAACGGGCCCGGCCGGGGATTGCGGGCCGGGTGATCCCCAACGGCGTCGACTCCGTCGGCCTCCCGATGAGGACGCCGCAGCAGGCGGCCGCCGCCAGAGCCGAGGTGCTGGCCGTCGTCGGCGTCGATCCCGAGGATCCCCGCCCTCTGGCGCTGTTCATCGGCTCGTGGCACAAGCCCAACATCGATGCCGCCCGGCTGATCGTCGAGGTCGCCCGGAAACGCCAGGATTGGCTGTTCGTGCTGGCCGGCAGCCACACCAGCGAGTTTGCCGACAAGGCGGCCACCGATCGGCCGCTGCCCGAAAACGTCCACCTCATCGCCATCTTCAGCGAGAGCTTGCTGTGGCCACTGCTGGCCGGGGCGACCGTGGCACTCAACCCGATGATCTCAGGGGGTGGCAGCAACCTGAAGCTGTTCGACTACCTCGCGGTGGGCGTCCCGGTGGTGGCCACCGAGGTCGGTGCCCGTGGCCTCGATGACGCCTCCGCCTCGGTCGTGCTGTGTGCCCCGACGGCAGAGGGTGTCTCCTCGGGACTCGACGAGGCCACCTCCCGCGATCTCGCAGCGTCGCTCCGGCATGGGCGGCACCTCGTCACCGAACGGTACGACTGGCGACACCTGGGGGCCGAATGGGCTCGTGGGGTGCTCGATGCAATCGGTGCACAGCCGTCCCCCACGCCTCGCCACCCAACCGTGGTCCGACCACCGCTGACGCTCGCCGACCGAATTCCTCCACCGCTCGACCCGACCGAGGCGACGATCCGAGCGGTCGGTCATCTCGCTCGTACCCAAGCGCCGACACCGAAGGAAGCCACTGTGGATCCCATCATCCAGGAGAGCCTCAAGCAGGCGGGCGACAATCGCCATGTCGGCCGGGTTCTCCCCGAGTCAGCCCGACTTCGGGGGCCCAAGCAGGCCCTCATCAGGGTTGGCCAGTTCATCTCGAACGAGCAGTTGAACTACAACGAGGCGCTCCTCGACGCAGTGAATCGACTGGCGACAACCGTCGAGACCCTTCGTCGGGAGAACCAGACCCTGAGCGAGCGGATCGATCGGATCGAGGCCGCGGCCGACGCCGACCCACCTCCGGTCCGGCCCTCGGACCGACCGTCATGAGGATCGCCGTCGTCAAGCCCGACTGGGGCGTCGCCGGGGGATTCGAACGACTGCTCGACCGCATCGTCGCGCTGCTCGTCGAAGCCGGCCATCACGTCGATGAGCAGGCATTCCCGGCACTGATCACGCCCCGTCCGGTCTGGGGCAGCTCGAATGCCGTGCGCAACTGGCACGACCACGGAGAGTTCTTCCGGTACGCCGCGCTGACCGAGGACGTGCGCAGGCTGGATCTCGGACGCTACGACCTCGTCGTCAGCACCCAGCCACCGACCTTCCTGGTCGATCATCCGAACGTGTTGGCGCTCTTCTACCACCAGGCCCGCATCTTCTACGATCTGGCCGAGCTCTACGGCCGTATCGACGAGGTCGACGTCCGGCTCCACCGGGTTGCGACCGACGAGGTCCGGCGAATCGACCGGACGTTCATCGGATCGGTTCGTCACTGGTTGTCGGGCTCGAACGAGTGCGCCTCGCGCCTGCGGGAATACTGGGACGTCCCCGACGCTCGTATCTCCCTGCTCCATGCACCGGCCCTCACCGAAACCCCCGACATCCCGCCGCCGTGGCAGCCACACGGCCCGGTCGTCTGCGTCAGCCGCCACGAGTGGCCGAAACGGACCGAGCTGCTCGTCGCCGCCGGGCACGTGATGCGGGGTCGCCCGGCAGGACGTCCGGTGGAGTTCATCGGTGCCGGGGGCCGGCTCGACTTCGTACGGGGCCTGGACGATCGGCTCTTCCGGGACCCGGATCTGGCCACGCGTTCGGACCCCGACGCCTTCTGGATGCAATCGGCCCTGCAGCAGACGACCAAACCGACGGTTCATGCGACCTCCCCCAACCGATTCCGTGGCAACGTCAGCGACGGCGAACGCAATCGGGCCTACGCCGAGGCATCGGTCGTGATCGCTCCTGCCTACCGAGAGGACTACGGGCTCACCGCGCTCGAGGCCATGCTGTGGCAGCGACCGGTCATCGTGTGCCGCGACGGCGGCGGACTCGTCGATCTGGTGGAGGAAACCGGCGCAGGTCTCGTGGTGGAGCCGACGCCGGTTGCATTGGCCGATGGCGTTCAGCGAATCCTCGAGGACGACGACCTCCGCCATGCACTGCTCGAGCGGGCTCGCGAGGTGCCTGCGACCTTCACGTGGCAACGAGCCCGGGCCGAATTGGACCACGCCATCGAAGCGACGATGCAGTCCCTCAGCTCTGCGCGTTGATGAAGAACTCGTCGGAGGCGGCCAGCAATGCGGCCAGGGTGACGTCGTCGACCGAGAGCAGCCGGTCGGCCCAGTAGGCCGCGCCCGCCGGATCGGCACCGCGGCCAAGCACCGATCGATAGAGCCGATGCACACGATCGGACCGGGACTCGACAGAGGCATAGAATCCACCGGAGACACCGCCGGGATTCGTTCGACCCAGGTCGAGCCGGCCGGTCCAGAAGTCGAGGCCTGCCTGGTCGGCCGGTCGGCCGAGGATGTCGCGGTAGAGCGCAGCCACGAACTGGCTGTTGGTGCCACCCGAACGCCGGAAGTACTCGGGCGAGCCATAGAAGTTGGCGGCCACGGCCTCGAACCGGAGCCCGGTTCCCATGCGGCCGAGCCAATAGGCCCGACCGGACGAGTCCGATGGGCGGCCGAACACGTCCAGGTAGAGATCGTCGATCATCACCCCGGCCCACTCATCCGAACGGGCCAGTGCCTGAGTGAGCGAGGCCCGGGGTGTCCCCCGTTCGAGGTTGGCGACCCAGGTGTTTCGTTCGACGTCATCGGGGACTCGCCGGACGAACAGCGAGTAGGCGGAGTTGACGTAGTTCGCCCCGCTGATCGAGGCGACCGGTACCGAGCCGAACGAGAACCAATCGGACTTCAGGTTGAAGGCCTGACGAACCTTGTCGGCGTCGAGCGTGGCGACGCCGCCGGTGAAGCGGAAGGTGGCCGAGGTGCTCCGACCTCCGTCGGGACCCAGTCCGGTCTTGGCGACCTCGATGGAAATCAGGTCGCCCTTGGCCTGTGCGTTGATCCAGGCCCGCAGGTCGACGGTCCTCGTCCAGGACCGGTTCGGGTTCGTGGCGGTGGCATCACCGTCGTCGGGGACCGCCGGGAAGCTGCCGCCGGCGGTGTAGCCACCGGTGCTCGAGGAGAACTCGGTGCGGGCGATCGTTCCCGCGGCCGTCAACCGTACGATGCCGGCGGTGGCCGCCACCGCGGCGTCGGTCGTCGACGCGGTGGCGGGGCTGGCGACGGCACTGCCGGCCGTCTGACGGAAGTAGCCCTTGTACACCTGGCAGAGCGTGGTGTCGCAGGTGTCGGCGTAGGGCTGCTGACGGGTGTCGCCGGCCATGGAGTACGAGCGAGCGGCCACTGCTTGGGACTTCAGCGCTTCGGGATGCCACGACGACGGGACCTCGGAGGGAACCACCCCGCGGAGGTACTCCTCGATGGTCACGATGTTGACCGTTCGCACCGGGGAGGACTCGTACCGGAGATACCCGGGGTACCACGTGGTGGATCCATCGGGTTGGCAGACGCTCAGGAGTCCTTCTTTGCCGGTGGCGGTGGGCTCGGGGACGAGATCGATGGCCTGGTAGGCCGCCGTGGTGAATCTCTCGGTCCACGGTCCGCTGCACGACGGCCCCGTCTCGAGCTTGATGCCCCCGGGCACCACCGACAGCTGAACGCTGCCCGCCCAATCCCAGAGGGCATCGCCGGCCACCGAGCGCACGTGGATGACACCACTGCCCAGGCCGGCCCGCAGCGTCTGGCCTTGCTGGCTGCGGAGGTCGACACGGACAGCATTGGGATTGACCGACCAACCGGCGGGGATCGGACCGGCGGTGGTGCCGCCATAGAAGTGGTCGAGGATCTGCGCGGCGCTCCAGCCCTTGTCCGCGGCGTAGCCCTGGGCGCCGTACTGACCGAGGCCGCGACCGTGCCCCCAACCGCGGCCGCTGACCTGCACCAGGACAGGAGCTTCGCTCTGGGCCGAGACCGGGGCTGCCGAGGCCGTCAACCCCACCGCCCAAAGCGAGAGGGAGAGCACCAGGAGCACGGCGGTACGAAATCGCGAAATCATGGTCCGCCCAGGTTAGTCCTCCGGAGGGCCGCCTCCGGTCACGAGCTCGTAGTACTCGCTCGACCCCGCCAGGTCGACCGCCAGGGAGATGTCATCGGCCGACAACAACCGCTCGGACCAGAAGTCGAGACCGGCGGCATCGGGACTGCGTCGCAGGATCTGTCGATAGAGACCGGCAACCCGAGAGCGGCGCGACTCCGGCGACTGGTAGAAGCCCGCGGTGATGTCGGTGGGAGCCTGACCCGCAGCCAGTCGGGCCGTCCAGAAGTCGAGACCGGCGGTATCCGGATCACGTTGCAACAGCGCCCGATACAGCTGCGTGACGTAGTTCCGGGCCGAGCCGGCACCGCGGTAGTACTCGTCCGATCCGTAGAAGAACGCGCCCATGTCCTGCACTCTCAAGCCGGCGCGCAAGCGCTGCACCCAAAACGAACGTCCGGCGGGATCCGGCCTTCGACCGAGCACGTCGAGATACATCCGGTCGACGACCTGACCGGCCCATGGTTCGGACCGGGCGAGCTCGTTGATGACGGTTCCCCTCGTCTCGAACACCACCCGGGAGGCGAGGACGTCGGCGGTCGATGCATCGGCCGCCACCCCGAGGAACAGCAGAGTCAGTGCCTTGGTGTAACGGATCAACGCCGACCGATCGTCCATCACCCAATCGACCAAGGCGGCGTCGACGGTGTGACCCACCCCGACGGCGGTGGAGGTGGGCAGGATGCGGCGCTCCTCCCCGAAGGGAAGCAGACGACCTTCGGTGTCGGCGACCCAACCTCCGCGGTCGTTGCTGCCGACCAGGATGGCTTCCGGGCTCCCCAACCCTGGGCTGGGTTGCCAGTCCGGCGCTCCTCCGAATGCCGTGAGTCGGCCGTTGCCGCCGAGCAGCCAGCCGCTGGCACGATCGCTTCGCACGGCAATCGAGACCGCACCGGCAACACCGACGCTCCGAACCGGTGATCCGCCCACGGCATGGAGTCCGTTGCCGGCGAGCACGTAGCCGGCCCCGCTGTCGCTGAGATCGGCTGCCAACGCACTGCCGCCGGCCGGCACACCCCCGACAGCCGGCGCGCCGCCGAAGGCGTACAGTCCCCCGTTGGCGTCGAGCACCCAGCCACCGACGCCACCTGATCGCACCACGAGATCGACCACACGATTGGAACCGGCGGGTGCACCACCGACCGCGGGTGCCGACCCGTAGGAACGCAGTGTCCCGTTGCTCACCAGGATGTAGCCGCCCGATGGACCGCCATCGACCGCCACGGCTCGAGTCCCCGCCGACATCGGCACACCACCGAAGGATGCCGCGCTCCCACCGGGACGCAGACCTCCGTACTCGTCGAGGGTCAGGAACCCGGGGCCGTGCTCATAGGGCTGGTACTGCGGGAAGTCATAGGGCACCCCGCCGACGCGGCCGACCATCAGGCGGCTGCGGATACCGGCCAATTGGGGCATCACCAGGCTTCCCGGGCACGAGGTACCAACGAGCTCACGGTGGCCGACCAGTGTGGGGACCTGCACCCAGGAGAGGTAGGCGAACCGGGCGCCGACGCGATCGGGATTTCGATTCTGGAGCCACGTCGTGCCGTTGGGGTCGACGCCGTGGAGGGCGAACTTCCAACCGAGCAGCGCCTCGAGCGAAGCGAGTGTGGCCGGCGTGGGATTGGCAGCAGCAGGGCTGATGCCGGATTGATGTTGACCGATCAACGCAACGCCGAACGTTCCGTTGTTCAGACCTTTGGCGTGCCCGCCGACGACCGGTCGGTCGATGCCACCGCTTCGGCCCTCCCAGATCGTTCCGAATCGATCGATCAAGAAGTTGTACGCGATGTCGCACCACCCATTGACATCGACGTGCAGTCGGTAGATGCCGCGGAGAATGTTCGGGACGTCGGCCTGTGAATAGCTGTTGGAGGTGACGGTGTGATGGACGACTCCGGCACGCACGTTGCCGGCGTATCGCGGCCCCTCGGGACACGCATAGCCTCGGTCGGCCCAGGCCGATCGAGGCTGGATGGTGGGCTGTGAACGCAACAGGGCGGCGCCGGCCGCCGTCATCGGCACCGCCGGCGTCTCCCCATCGGCAACGGCACCATGGAGCGGTGCCAGTGCCTCGATGAACCCCGCGCCCATGGCCAGGACCTGAACCTCGGCAACGCCCGGACCGATCCAGATCGGCCCGATGCCCACTGCCTGGCCACCGGATCCTTCACCGCCCGGCATGCCGTCGGGAGCGTCGTCGTCCGCGCCCTCCAGTGCCTCCCAGGCACCCCATTGGTCACCCGAACGGGTACGGATCTCGAGCGTTGCGGGAGCCGCCGGTACCGAGGCGTCAGGCACCAGGAGGAGCATGGTGGCATCATCGGGCGGGTCGAACGACACCGGGCGGACGAGACCGGCGCCGGTCCGATCACCCGACGTCGACGTCGCCTGGAACTCGAATCGGGTGATCGAGAACGAATCCGCCTCGTAGGAGGCCGACGACTCCAGCACCGACCCAACCGATCCCGGTTGATCCAGTGCCGGTTGATCCAGTGCCGATTGATCCAGTGCCGGTTGATCCAGTGCCGGTTGATCCAGTGCGGACACGCCCCCACTGGTGGCCAGTGGGACCACGAACAGAACCGCTGCCGCCAGCACTCGTC
>JAHECQ010000463.1 GCA_024641625.1 Acidimicrobiales bacterium
TGTTGATCGACCAGAGCCATGCGGCCTTGGCGGCACGCCAACTGGGTCCCGATGTCGAGCTGGTGCGAAGCATCGCCGGGCAGGTCGAGTACCTCGTTCCGGTCGTCAACCAGTTGGCGTTCCGATCGTTCCTGCTGGGATTTCTCGAACATGCCGAACTGGTCGAGCCCCAGGCATGGCGCGACGACTTCATCGCCTGGCTCGAGGCGTTGGTCACCGCATGAGCGCGCCACCGGCCGGCGATCGGATGCGACGGGTCCTGGCCATGGTCCCCTGGATCGTGGCCAATCCCGGCGTCCGTCTCGCCGATGTTGCCGCCCGCTTCGAGCTGGACGAGAAGGACCTGCTCTCTGACCTCGAGGTGGTCTACATGGTGGGTCTGCCCCCGTACTCTCCGGACTCCCTCATCGATGTCGTCTACGAGGAAGACCGCGTCTGGATCAACTACGCAGATTTCTTCTCGCGACCGCTTCGGCTCACCCCGGCGCAAGGCTTGGCCCTGCTGGCCTCGACCGATGCCCTGCTGTCGCTCACGGGCACCGAGCCTGATGGCCCGTTGGCCCGGGCGCTCCAGAAGGTCGCTTCGTCGTTGGGCATGCGCGACGACGAGACCGTGGACGTCGACCTCGGATCGGCCGAGCCTGCACTCTTGGACCTGCTGCGAACGGCTGCGAGCGAAGGCTCCGAAGTGGAGATCGACTACTACTCCTATGGACGCGACGAGCACAGCACCAGAACGATCGCTCCGTGGCGGGTGCTGGCATCGACCGGCGCCTGGTACGTCGAAGCCTGGTGCCACCTGGCCGAAGGCGAGCGCATCTTTCGCGTCGACCGCATCGAAGCGGCGCGACCGACCGGCCGCAAGAGCGAGCTGCGGGCTGACGATTCCGCTCCTGATGCGTTGGTGTTCCATCCCCGACGCGATGACCCGCGCATCACCATCCGACTCGAGCCCGAAGCGGCGTGGGTGGCCGATGTGTACCCGTGTGAGTCAGTGACCATCGAGGCCGATGCACGGGTGACAGCCACCATCGTGGTGACTGCGCTTCCTTGGCTGGAGCGACTGTTGGTTCGTCTCGGACCACTCGTCGAGATGGTCGATACCTCGGAGCTGCCCGAGGCATCCGGTCTGGCCGCAGCCGCCGCCCGGCGACTGCTTCGCCGATACGGGATCGACTGAAGTGATGGGTCCTGCTCCTACAGGCCCGAACAGAACGCGCCGATGGCAAGCTCTGTGATCGAGATGGAATCCGACGTCGACGACGACCACGAAGATCGGGACAGCCCGGCAGCGTTCAGCGAGTTGCCCAGCGACTTCGTCGCGCCACCCACCGACACGGCGTTGACCGATTCCGGACGGGGGAACGAGCAACACACCGAAGTCGGTCGCACCATCGGCGAATGGTTGGTCGTGCTCATCGGCGCAGTGGCGGTCGCCCTCCTCCTGCGGACCTTTGTTCTCCAGGCCTTCTGGATCCCGTCCGAGTCGATGGAACACACCCTTCAGGCGGGGGACCGCGTCCTGGTCAACAAGCTGAGCTACCGCCTCCACGAGGTGAACCGAGGCGACATCGTGGTCTTCGTACGCCCCGACGAGCAGCAGGGCGAGATCCGCGATCTGATCAAACGGGTGATCGGCATCGAGGGTGACGTCGTCGAAGGCCGGGACAATCAGGTCTTCGTCAACGGCGTGACCATCGTCGAGCCGTACCTCGCTTCCGGTGAGTTCATCGGAGACTTCGCTCCGGTCGAGATTCCCGCCGGAGAGGTCTTCGTGATGGGGGACAACCGAGACGAGTCCTACGACTCACGCTTCTTCGGGACCGTTTCCACCGATCGCATCGTGGGTCGGGCGTTCGTGCTGTTCTGGCCGATGGGGCGCCGCGGCCTCCTTTGAACCTCGGGCGACCCGATCCGGCGGTGCCTCAGGCCATCGGAGGATGCTCCGGTTCGTCGAGACCGTCCCAATAGTCGAGGGTCGGTTCGATCGAGCAGCCAATGAACAGTGCGAAGATCTTCACGTCTCGAGTCGCCCAGAACTCGGCGACATCGGTCAGCAGTGTCGAGAGGCCCACGAGGTCACGGCCTGCCAGTGCGCTCGAGGTTTCGACTCGGATCGACAGCAGCACTCGCGCCCCCGGCGTCCAGGAGCAATCGGTGAAGCAATCGTAGGCCGCGTCCAGATTGTGCCCGAAATAGGACGGGAACGCGAACGAAACGGCCAACGCGTCGAGCACGGCCCGCTTGTCGGTCGCGCCATCGAACCCGAACTCGTGAACCTCCCATCCCTGGCGTCTGGCCAGTGCACCGATGTCCGGCGACAACGAGGTGATCGACCAGCTCCCTGGCGCCAGGCGACCGAGAAGAAGGCGTTGGACACCCGGGGGAACCTGCTTCACGTCACGATCTCGCGGAACGATCCGTAGTGGTCGTCGGTGTAGAACATCTCGCCGCCCGCACCGACAACGATGCGCCGTGCGCCGCGGTCGTCTTCGCCGGAAGTCACCACGGTGTACTCGCGGTAGTACCCCCGCTCGCGATCTGGCAGGATGCCCTCTCGGTTCTGGAACACCGTGTCGTCCTGATCGAAGCGATACGGCCCGCCCCGGGCGATGTCCAGCAAGGTCTCCAGAGCCTCGACCGGCAACTCGTCGAGCGTGACGACGGACAGGCCACTGAGTGAGGTCGCCACAGCCGAGGACTCGTCAGTGCTGCTCGAGACAGTGCTGCTCGAGACAGTGCTGCTCGAGACAGTGCTGCTCGAGACAGTGCTGCTCGAGACAGTGCTCGCCGGATCGGCGCTGTCGGAACTGCTCGGCCACACCCACCACAGCGCCAGGACTGCCAGGAGCAACACCATGACGAGCGAGCCGTATTGGCGCAGCAGGACTTTCATGGGCCGACGTCGCCGAAGTACTGGTGGAGCGCTTCGGAGAGACGATCGGGGTGATCACTGAACAGGCCGTCGATACCGGCATCGAGCAGATTTGCTATCTCACGCGGGTGCTGTGCATCCCAACCCAACGTGAAGCGTCCGAATCGGTGGTAGAGCGCAATGAGACCGCCGCTCCAGTCGTTGTGCCGGAAGTTGACGGCATCGATGCCTGCATCGCGTAGCTGCGAGGCATGACGCTCGGGCCCGTTCTTGAGCCGTCGCAGCCGGATCGAATGGACGAGATGCGCCGAGGTGGCTCGACGCCAAGCCATCAGCAGGTCCAGATCGGGATGGCAGATCCACAGCTGCTCCTCGGCCCCGACCTGCCGGGCGGCCAGCACCGTCGCCTCGAACGCATTCGGGTCCTTCACGTCCAGCGACAGGGGCACCGTGGCGCCGACCAGGGCGTAGAGGTCAGCGAGCGTCGGCATGAAGTCGGGGATCTCAGCGCGGGCAAGGCCGGCGATCGGCTGCTTTCTGATCCGACCCCGCACCACCCCGTC
>JAHECQ010000464.1 GCA_024641625.1 Acidimicrobiales bacterium
TGCCGATGAGCACCCATCGCGCCCGAGCGACAACCCCGGGGCAAGACGTACGCCAACGCGCCGCATCGGCAGCGAGGTCGCACGCATCCAGGCTGGGGGAAGCCGCTCGATATCAACGGCGTCAAGACCCGCCAGAACCTGCGCGAGATCGGCACGTCCTGATCGTCATGCCGGAGCCCGTACGGCGAGCGGGACCAGTCCGGCGAGCGATCTGCGTGCCACAGACATGCCGCCCGTCGACGGCTGAACCGATCATTCGTGGTAGTCGGCTTCGTGTCCGGGCCACACTCGGCGTTGTACGACGGTGGTGACCGTGGCGCTCGAACCGTTGTTCATTGTTGCGGCGCGGCGCGTTTGAGGCGTGCGAATCCGAAGTTGCGTCCGAGGCCGGTTCGGAAAGCCATGTGGATCCATAGCTCCGCGAATGTTTCGAGCAGCCGGATTGCGGTGCGGTCGCCGATGACGACGGCGTCGAATCCGATCTGTTCGGCGAGCTGACGAACCTGCTCTGCTGCCGGGCTGTCGCCTGCGATGGGAAGGAAGAGCGGTCGATGGTCGATCGTGGGCGAGGTGAAGGCTTCGGCTCCGATGGTGTTGAAAGCTTTGACGATGATCGCAGCCGGGTTCGCTGTGGTGATGACGTCTGCGATCGTCGTGGCGTGGTCGGGAAGGGTGTCAGCGACGGTGTTGGTCGCGTCGATCAGAACAGATTCCCCGAGGTCGCCCAGCGCGCTCACGGTGTCGTGCACTGCGGCGAACGGAACGGCGAGCACGACGAAGTCGGCCCCTTTGCTCGCGGCTCGGAGCGCGACAACGTCGAGCGAGAGCGTTTCGGTTGCTGCCCGGACCTTGTCGCTGTGGGGATCTCGGGCTGCGAAGCGCACGTGATGGCCAGCGTTGTGAAAGGCGGTAGCGAGGTGTGTGCCGACCGTCCCGGCGCCGACGATCGTGATTGATTGTGGTCTGAGAGTTGTCATGGGGTTCCTCCGATTGGATCTTCCGGCCGGGTTGGGCGGGGTGTCGGTGTTATTGGCCGAGGGCCTGGATGACGAGGCGGGCTGCTTCACCGCCGGAGTGTTGTTGTTGACCCGTGACGAGGTTGCCATCGCGTAGTGCGTGGGCAGAGAAAGCGGGGCCGACGATGAAGTTGGTGCCGGTGAGGCTGTCTGCTTGGTCCTGTATCCGGAACGGCTGATGGGTGTTGATGTTGGCGGCCATTGGTGTGTCTCCTTGGATCGTCTCGCTATTTACGTTGCATTGCTGTAACGTAACCCAGTGGAAAGCTATTCCCGAAACGTGACACGGATGTATCGAATCTGCGAAGCTGCTCCGGTGCGTAGCTCCGAGGTTGGCCGTCCCCGCGATACAGAGATCGATGAGCGAATCATTTCAGCAGCAGCGGATCTGATGGCGAAGGGTGGGGTGGATGCGCTTTCGTTCGGTGCTGTTGCCGAACGTGCAGGCACGACCCGACCCGCCGTCTACCGCCGCTACAGGGATCGGACGACTCTGGCTGTAGCGGCCATTGCATCACTTGCGGCGAGCAACGTTCCGCAACGAACCGGCGAGTTGCTGACAGATCTGACCAACGAGCTCGCCTCGTTCCGCTCCGGCCTGACCAGATTGAACGGACTCGGGATCGTCGGTGCAGTCCTGAGCGGTTCGACCGACCCGACGATCACCGCCGCCTACCGCGCCACCGTCGTCGCCCCCCGGCGCGCACGAATCGCCGCGATCATCGCCGCTGGTGTCGAGTCCGGCGAGCTGCACGCTGACACTGCAGACCAAAAAGTGCTGGTCACGATGTGCACCGGTTCGTGGTACGGGTTCGCGCTTGCAGGAAGCAGTCCACCCAAGGATTGGCCCAAGCGCACCGCAGCGCTGGTTTGGTCCGCTGCCGTAGCGCCACAGTCTCGCAATACTGTTTCGCGATGACTCGCCGCACCATGCCTGTGGTTCCGTTCCCGACGAGCGATGCCGACCTCGAACCGCCTGATGCAGGCGCGGTCGAACTTCTCGCCCGTGGCGTTGTGGCCGTCGTTGTTGAGCCGGGTGTAGCGGCGACACCGGTGCAGCAGACGGTGTTGGAGGCAACGTTCGAATCGATGACCGGTCACCGGCCCGACCTCGCTGAAACCGACATCGGCGAACCGACCTCGATCGACGATTTCGTCGAGGCGCTCCGGTACCGCAATGAAGCGTTTCGGGCTCGCCTGGTGCAGCAATGCCTGCTGGGGGCGTTGCTGGTTGATCCGGTCAGCCCGATCGTGGTTGAACAGATCAACGCGGTGAGCACGGCCCTCGGTGTCGACGACGGGATGATCACCACCGTCACCCAGCTCGCTGACGGCCAGTTCGAACTCGCAGCGTCCGACTTCGATCGCAACGGGTACACCGCTGACTGGGACACCACCCGTGCTGGTGTGCTGCACAGCAGCCGCCCGATCGATGTTCCCTGGCGTGACGCGCCCGACGACGCCGAACTCGCAGAGCGGTGGCGATCGCTCGAGATCCTGCCGGAGGGCAGTTTGGGGTTGGCGGTGAGCCGCTTCTATCGAGCCCGTGGCTTTGCCTACCCCGGTACGGCAGGATCGGTGTCGCCACTGCTCGCCCAGCATGACTGGGTGCATGTGCTCGCTGACTACGGAGCCACGCTCGAAAACGAACTCGAGGTGTTCGCGTTCATCGCTCGAGCCAATGACGATCCCAAGGGATTCAGCTTTCTGGCGATGGTTGTGTCGCTGTTCGAAACCGGTGCACTGGCCAGTGGTGCTGGTCTGTTCGAACCGGACGTGGGGCATTTGCGGAGTCAGGGAATGCCTGAACGGCTCGGTGACGCCATGCGGCGTGGAGCCACGTGCGAGGGAAGCGTTGACTTTCTTGGACTCGATTGGTTCG
Source organism: Acidimicrobiales bacterium (assembly GCA_024641625.1). Classification (GTDB taxonomy): domain Bacteria; phylum Actinomycetota; class Acidimicrobiia; order Acidimicrobiales; family SZUA-35; genus JAHECQ01. Next base: position 2,899 of record JAHECQ010000464.1, read on the forward strand.
ACATCGCCGACCAGCCGATCGAGGAGCTACGAACCCACTTCGGGTTGCTCGACAAGAGGGTCGATCTTGGGTCTCCTGGACCGTTCGAGCCTGCCGGAATCACTCCGTTCCAACTACAATCCGGGCGCGCCGCTGCTGCAGCGTCCGGTCTCACCTATGAGACCTGGGGTGCAGGCTGATCACTGTCCGCAGGCGTCGCCGACCTGTCCATCACCGCGCGCAACGCTGCCGAGGCCGCCGAGTCACCGCCAGGTACCGCATGGCTGTACCGATCCAGTGTCGTGGAGACTCGGCGATGATCCAGCCGTTTCGACACCACCGCGATCGACACCCCAGCCTCCAACATCTCTGTCTCCATGAAATGCCGCAGGTCAATGCAACTGGAACTCCCGTAACCCCGCCCGACGCCGGCAACGAATGAAGCTCTTGGTCACCCGGTTCGGTTTCCACGCCGTCACTCCCCCATCATCGGAAAACTCAAGCCCCGACCGGCACTGCCCCAACTCGGCAAGCACCGCGAACGTCGCCGGATCGAG
>JAHECQ010000465.1 GCA_024641625.1 Acidimicrobiales bacterium
CAGCGTGACCAGGTGGTTGCGCAAGGCGTCGGGCATCGGCGCGAACACCACGGCTTCGACTCTCGCGCGCGTCACCTCGCCCGAGGTGAGCGGACCCGGGCGTCCGCCCGCCGGCCGGCGGCCGCCTTCGACGCGAATCGTCGGTTGCACGTGCTCCCCCGGCTCGGTGGCTGGCACTACCTCTTGCTGCACGGGAAGCTCCCCTCCGAATCGCAACGTTAGACCAGTGACGGCAGGGGTGCTCCGGCGCAGAAGCGCCCATCACCCCTGCGCATCGCTCACTGCTTCATCACGGCCACCCACTGCCGCCACACGGTGTCCGGTGCCGCCGATCCGGACGGATCATCAACGGATCAGCCAATCGCCTGGGCGAGGATCCGGGTCGCTCCCGGCAGGAACAGGTCAGCGGTCTGGTCGAGACGGGAGATGTACCCGGGATCGCTGGCCAGCTTCTCATTGCCGATCTCGACGTCGGCAAGGGTGTCGGCCTGAGCGATGAACGACAAGTCACTGAACGCACCGGCTGACGACATGGCGAGCAGGAACGGTACGCCCGTCACCTGCTCGGCGTAGGCCACCATCTCGGTGCTCCACGCCAACGCTGCCCCCATCCGGCCCGGAGCGATCGAGGTGACCACGAACTGCAAGGTCGGCTTCGGGACGTAGTCGGGCGAAATCGCGATGACTTGGTTGAGGAACGTCTGCGACGGACCGGCGAGAAGGTCGCCGAGCGCTGCCTGGAGTTTGTTCGCCTCGGGGTTTGCAGCCACCGCCGCCCGGGCCTCGCCCAGCTCGGCCAGTTCGTTCATCACGCTGCTGATGAGGAAGCTGCCGACCGGAGCGCCGGCGAGCGCTCCGAAGCCGGTGGCCGGGTGACCGTCAGCCGTCAGGACCGCCGCCAGTTCCTGGATGATCGCGCCGCACTCGATGGATTTCCCCGGTCGGGCCTGCACGCCGATACCAAACAGATACATGATGTCTCCTCCGATTCGTCCCGCCGGTTGCGGGAGCTGGGGACACCATCGCCGACTCCGGTTGGAGGCCGGTTGGATCTCGGTTGGAAGCGCACTGGTCTGCCCAGGATCTTCGATGTTGGGCGATGCTTGGCTGCCTGAGAGCAGCACCGAGATCGTCCTCGCGACCGAGCACGGCTACGAACCGAGCTGACTCGTGGAGTCGGCCCGCGATGCTGCAGAGGGGCTCGTCAATGCTGGCGGAAGGATCGCGTAGGTCGCGAGACCGCTCGGAACACCGGGTTCCACGTCCTTTGGAGTTGTGCCGGGGAACGACGCACTCTGCCCGTCCTCCGAGAGTACCGAACCCACCGGAGATCGGACAGCCGGCGCTGCCGTGTGGCTGAGCGCGCCCACCGTGTCGCCGAAACTCGAAGCGGTCAGCTCCCGAAGAAGCAAGGATGCTGGCGTGGATCACGCTGACATCTGGGATGAAGAAGCCGCTCGACGCTATGACACCCCGGGGGTGGGCATGTTCTCGCCGGACGTGCTCGACCCGGCGGTGAAACGTCTGCGAGCTCTGGCCGGCGGTGGGCGGGCGCTCGAGATGGCGATCGGCACTGGCCGCGTTGCGATCCCACTGGCAGAAGCTGGCGTACAGGTCGCCGGGATCGAGCTGTGCCAGCCGATGATCGACCAGCTGCGCGCCAAGGTGGACGATGACCTGATCCCGGTCGTGCTGGGAGACATGACCACCGCCCGAGTCGACGGCGAGTTCGAGCTCGTGTTCGTCGTGTTCAACGGCATCAGCAACGTGCTCACGCAGGATCAGCAGATCGCCGTGTTCCACAACGCTGCCCGCCACCTCGTACCCGGCGGACGGTTCGTCATCGAGTTGTGGGTCCCCGATCTGCGCACACTGCCACCCGGACAGACGGGATCCGTCTTCGCCGCCCGACCCGGCTATCTCGGCGCGGATGTCTACGACCCCGTCGAGCAGCACGTCGTCTCTCACCATGTCACCTTCGAACCTGATGGCGGCACGACCGCTCAGGTCTTCCGAAGTCCCCACCGCTACGTCTGGCCTGCAGAACTCGACCTGATGGCACGTATCGCCGGCTTCAGCCTGGAGAGCCGGCACGGAGGCTGGTCGGAGGAACCGTTCACGGCGGAATCCCGAGACCACGTCACCGTCTATCGCCTCGACTAGCGCAGTGGTACGGGCCGATCCAGTGGCCTGGGGCATGGCACCATGGGTGAATGGGAACACTCGCCGACATCGTGGTTGGTCGACCTCGGAGCCCGCGTGCTCGACGAGTCCACAGACCTCAATCTCAACGTTCTGCAGGACCCTGAGGGAAACGAGTTCTGCGTCATCGAGTAGCCGCTCGATGTCTGTGAACCCTCGTTCTCGACGAAGACCTCGACCGCCTCGGGCATGAAACGCTGGGGCACCCAGCGGCCTGTGGACCCGATCGAGCGGCTCTTCTCGCTCACCTTCGAGATCGAGGAAGGCGGCAACCAGGGGGCCGAGGTCGATCCGTCGGCCGGCCAGGTCGCGCGATCTCGTCGACACGTCGCCGGTCGGCGAGCGAGATGTGGTACCACCGACGACCGAACGGGAGTCGCGTCGCTTTCACGCCGCTGTCGGATCGTTCGCTCCAGACTGCTCCACCAGCGGCATGCCGACCGCCGCGTCCGCACCAGCGGAATACTTGTTCGGTTGGGCAGATGTCGACTCGTGCTCGTGGTGGTGGCCCGCCCATCGCTTCCATCAGTCGTTCGCTTCGAGCATGGTTGAAAGCGTTTTGACAGGTCTCTCGGTGACGATCAGAGCGGCGGTCAACTGGTGGTCGCCGGTCACGTTGGAGGATTCATCCCATGTCAAAACACAACAACAGAGCCCGAGTGGCCACGAGGCGATTCTTCGGCCTGACGATCGCGTTCGTCGCACTCTTCTTTGGAGCGCTGAGCTCACCGGTGTCGGCCAGTGGTGCAACCCAGGTCGGCGGGACGATCACTGGATCCGACTGCGATGCGATCGCGTCCGACTATGCCTTCCGAATCGACGGGAGTCTCGAGGGCTGCGTCTACGGCACGATCACCTCGTCTCGCTCGCACCCGAGCGGGACCTACCAGGAAGTCGCCGACGAGATCTTCATCGGCACGTACAACGGCGAGCCGGGCACCTTCGCGATGACCGAGTTCTACACCGAGAAGCGGGTCGACGGGGTCCTGGTGTTCGCCCGCTGTAAGCATCCGATCGTCACTGGCTCGGGCACCGGTGTCTTCGAGGGTGTGTCGGGGCGCCTCGACTTCAAGGATGACGTCGTCGCCGGAACGTCGGAGTACAAGGGCCACCTGAGCTTCTGACACGGGACGAGTGCCCGGCGCTTGGTGTCGAATCACCGCTCGGCGCTTCGGGCAGCGGGGTCGGCTCGCGGTGGATGGATGCGACC
>JAHECQ010000063.1 GCA_024641625.1 Acidimicrobiales bacterium
GGCGGGGGCCGAACATGTCCGCCTCGACCTCCATCGAGAACGGGGCGATGAGCGTGACCGACTGCCGAGGTTCGAACGGCTTGCCCGCGTACTCGAACTCGGGGCGGACGACGCTGAATCGATCGAGCTCGGTGTTCACCGTCGAATAACCATCGGCGACGTTGCTGTGGATCTTGAAACCGACCCACGCTCCCGAGTACCGCGACAGCTCGTAGCCGTAGCGGCCGAAGTCGAGTACCTCTTGCACGGTACCCGGATACAGCGCCGGCATGGCGAGGTCGGCCATGGCCCATTCCGATGCCGAGGCAATGGTGGACGACTTGCAGAACGGATCGTCGCCGGTGACTGCGAGCACGCCACCCTTGGGGTGAACACCGGAGATGTTGGCGTGGCGGATTGCATCCCCGCTGCGGTCGATCCCTGGCCCTTTGCCGTACCACATGCCCAGAACGCCGTCGTACTTGGCGGACTTCTCCAGCGAGATCTGCTGCGAGCCCCAGACGATGGTGGCACCGAGATCCTCGTTCACTCCGCTGATGAACTCGATGTTGGCCGCTTTGAGAATGGCCTCGTCATCCTCATAGGCCTGGTCCATGCCGCCAACCGGAGACCCTCGGTACCCGGCGATCACCCCGGCGGTGTTCAGCCCATCGGCCTTGTCCACTCTCGTCTGGTCGAGGATCAACCGCATCAGCGCCTGGATGCCCGACATCGCCACGACACCGGTCGTGGACTCCATACGATCGGAAAGTCTGTACTCGAGTGCAGTCACAGAGAAGACTCTAGACGTGTCCGACCCTTCGAGTACCAGCGGAGAACAGCCACCGCTCGGCTCTGTCGCCGCAGCCTCGTTGCACGTCGGCTCTGTCTCCGCAGCCTCGTTGCACGTCGGCTCTGTCTCCGCAGCCTCGTTGCACGTCGGCTCTGTCTCCGCAGCCTCGTTGCACGTCGGCTGTGCCATGTGGGCGAACAAGGCGTGGATCGGACGCTGGTTCCCCCACGACACCCCGAGCGGCTCGGAACTCTCGGTCTACCGCACCTGGTGCAACGCGGTGGAAGGCAACACGACCTTCTACGCCCTCCCGAAGCCGACGACCATCGACCGGTGGCGTGAGCAAGCCGCTGACGACTTCCGGTTCTGCTTCAAGCTCCCCAGAACGATCACCCACGATCGCCGACTCCAGCGGGCGGACTCGCTGCTCGACGACTTCCTTCGACGGATCACTCCACTGGCGAGTTGGCTCGGACCCATCCAGATCCAACTGCCGGCCGCCTTCGGCCCTGACGACTTCGAAGCCCTCTCGGGGTTTCTCTCCCGCCTCCCGATGGACTTCACCTGGGCGGTCGAGGTGCGCCATCCGGCATTCTTCGAGGGAGGCGCAGCCGAGCGTCCCCTCAACGACCTGCTTGCCTCACTGACGATCAACCGGGTGATCCTCGACAGCCGGTCGTTGTTCAGTGCCGACCCCCGAACCGCAGCCGAGATCGACGCCTGGCAGGCCAAGCCGAGGCTGCCGGTGCGGCCGGTGGCCACCGGCACCGCTCCGGTCGTGCGACTCATCGGGCACACCGAACCGACGAAGTCGCTCGATGACTGGAGCCAGTGGTACCCCAAGCTCGCCCAGTGGATCGGGCAAGGACTTCGACCACACGTCTTCACCCACACTCCAGACAACCTCGACGCACCCGAACTCGCCCGCCGAGTGTGGCAGCGGGTCAATGCAGCGATGCCGGCTCCCGGTCCGACTCTGCAGCCACTCCCCGAGCCCGTTCGGGCCGGGCGCCAGTTGCAGGTCGACTTCTGAGCGCGGCCAACCGATCATCGGCCGATCCACCGGTTCGCGTCGTGGATCGTCTGGGTGCCTCGGTCACCAACAGTCGGTACACCACCAGGAACAGCACCAGGACGATCATGGCCAGGGCGAAACCCAAGAAGAGCGGATGGGTCGCATCGGTGCCGGCGAGGATGGCGTGGATCATGGACAGAGCGAAACTGCCGTAGGTCAGGCGATGCAGGATCAACCATGTGCGTCGCTGCAGCCGTTTGCGGAGCACGGCAGCAATGGTGCCGATCACCAGCGTCCACAATCCGATGACGCCGACCGATACTGCAAGCGGCTCCCAAGCCGATGTTCCCGGAAGAAGGAGCTCCTTCCAACCGAACACCAGGTACGAGTCGGCGACCAACGAAGCGAGATGGGCGAGCAGTCCGACGACGCAGATGCCAGACAGCCAGCGATGCACGTCGAGCAACCAGGCGGGACGGCGACGATCGGGCAGAAGGCGGGTGGACAGCAGGACCCCGAGCATCACGCTGAGGCCCATGGCAAAGAGCGCCATCACCCCCGTCGCCCGAGCGACGAACCACCAGATCGGCACCTCGGACCAAACGATGCCCATCGTGCTCAAACCTCGCTCTCGACCAGGTCACCGGCACGCTGTACCGGCGCCGGATCGCCCAGATAGCGGGCCATCTCGCGGTTGACCTCGATCGAGCGACCATCGCAGGCGAGGGCGGCCAGCCCTTGCTGCTCGGCTCGCCGCAGACCATCGTGACCGTGCGCCAGGATCACCTTCGTCCAGACCTCGGACCGCCACGCCTCGGGAGCGATCACCGTTGCGCTACGCGGACAGGCGTCGACGAATTCGCCGGTGACCGGATCGAGCAGATGCGGCAGCCCGAAAGTCGATGGCTTGGCCGAGACCGTGCTGGAAGTGGCGACGCCACCCTCGCTCAGGCAGAGGGGAACCACGACCGGGACAAACGATCCCGGGGCGCTCGTTGCAGCAGCCCGGAGTTCGGTATCGACCCGCCAACCGCCACGCGTGCCCGGGAGGTCGAGCCCATCGACCGAGCCGATGGCACGAAGGTCTCCTCCAACGTTCACCATGACGGCCAGGGCACCTTCTCGACGGAGCTGTTCGGCGACGATGTCGGCGGCCAGACCCTTTCCGATACCGGACGGGTCGAACCAGGCCCCGTCGGGCACCAACACCGTGTCGGCGTCCCAATCCAGCTCGAGGTGGCACATGTCCTCGCCGCTGGGACGACCGATGCGGGCAAAGGGGTCGAACGCCCCCGCCGTCTCGATCCATCCCAGCCGGGCGGCGGAGAACAGCCGCATGGCATCACGACCGATCCCGGTGGGGCGGCCGGGCCGAGCGTTGGCTCGGCTCACGTCGCTGTCGACCAAGAAGGTGCTCCACCGCATCTCGAGTTGCCGAACCAGCTGCTCGGCGCGCTCGAGCAACCGTCGACTGATCACGGGGGGGCTCAGGAGCACAAGGTGCGCCGAGCAACCCATGGCGCCGAAGTGACGCTCGACCCAGGCGGGCTCAGCGGCTGGCATTGCTCGACGTCGCCGGCGCGGCCGGTGCTGGAGCCGGCGGGGCGGGCGCTGGCGCGGGGGCAACGGTCGCCGAAGAAGCGGGAGCGGCTGCGGGAGCAGCCGCCACGGGAGCCGGAGCAGCGACCGCCGCAGCGCCGGCCCCACCGGTGGGTCTGGCCGATGTCCGAGCCGCCGCAGGGGCGGCGGTCGATGGCGGCGGCACGTCGATGATCACCACCGGAAGCGTCAAGGACGTGGTGCCCTGGGGTGCTGGTGGAGTCAGCGATGAAAGATCGACCGTGACCGGTGGGGGGGTTCCCCCCGCTTGGTCCTGGGACGCATTCACCAGCATGGTGCCGACCATCACGACCGTGGTGCCGAAGGCTGCTCCGGTTGCGACGATACGGGTTCGAGGCGCAGCGGCGGATCTAGTCATCATCGCCACCTCCTTCGTACTCCGGGTGGTCATCACCACCGTGATCGTCGCTGTCGTCATCGCTGTGATCGTCATCCCTGTGATCGTCATCCCTGTGATCGTCATCGCTGTGATCGTCGACCGTGTACGCCGTCCCACCAGGGTTGGTCGTGGAGCCGGATGCGCTCACGGCGGCGGTTGGCGTGGAAACAGTCGACGGTGTCGAACCGCTCACCGACCGGCCGGAGCCGGTTGCGGGCACCGTGTCGGAAGAACCAGTCGAGACGCGTTCGACCAGCGCCTGAATCCGGCCATCGATGAGCGACGCCTTGAATTCCAGGGTGTCCGTCGCCGACGTGAGCTCGATCCGGATGCCGGTATCCGCCGGCTGGACGGCCGATGACCAACCTGGCGCCGTCACCACGCCGAGCACCTGGAGCCCGTCATCGACTGTCGGCACCAGGGTGATGTCAGCGACATCGGGAACCTGGTAGATCGTCGCCCCCTCCGGGAGGGTCGAAGACGTCGGCGTCTGACCGACAACAGGCACCAGCGAGGCGGTACTGCCGCTGGTGGAGGTACTGCCGTTTGCGGACAACGACCCGAAGGTCTGATCTCCCGATTGGAGGATGCCGAGGTTTGCGCCCATGGCGGCGGCGCTGGCAAGCAGCAAGCCGGAAACCGAGGCTGCAGTGGCGAGAGCGGTCTTGTGTTTCATGTGGATCACCGTAGGAGTGACCGGGTAAAGCGTCGGCTCGGCCAACGCAAAGTTTCGGCAAAGACCTCGACGGATACGCGCACGAGCGTCCGAACCACTCCTCGACCATGCCAAGCTCATGTCCATGCGTGTTCTGCTGGTCGAAGACGATCGCACCATTGCCGAGCCGCTCGTCCGCGCCCTTCGCCGCGAAGACTTCGATGTCGTTCACGTCACGACCGGTTCGGCCGCCCTCGACGCCGCGCAGGACATCGACGTCGTCCTTCTCGACTTGGGGCTACCGGACATGGACGGGCTCATCGTGTGCCGCGAGCTACGAGCGCGCCATTCACATCTCGCCGTGATCGTGGTCACTGCCCGCGCCGGCGAGATGGACCGCGTCACCCTGCTCGAGCTCGGCGCCGACGACTACGTCGTCAAGCCGTTCGGGCAACGAGAGCTGGTTGCCAGGATTCGTGCGGTACTGCGGCGCACCCGCTCGGCCGAGGAGCCCAAGCAGATCCCGGTGATCGAGCTCGGCCCGATACAGATCGATCAGCGTGCCCGTGTGGTCACCAACAGCGGCACGCCGGTGCATCTGACACCCAAGGAGTACGATCTCCTCGTGCTCTTGGCCTCGGACCCCGGGGCGGTTCGCACTCGCGACGAGATCCTGCGCGAGGTGTGGGACGAGCATTGGTTCGGATCGAGCAAGACCCTCGATGTTCACATGACATCGCTGCGGCGCAAACTCGACCAACCCGATCTGATCGAGACCGTGCGCGGCGTCGGCTTCCGGGTCAACATCCCCGACGACGCTCCGATCGCCGGCGACCCTCCAGCGGTCGAACGCCCTGGCTCGAGCGGCCGCGACTCCCAACCGCCCCGGTGATTCCGTGAGACGACGTCTCCTGTTGTCCAACTTGTCGTTGGCGCTCATCGTGCTCCTCCTCCTCGAAGTCCCCCTCGGCGTGTTCTTTGCCGACCGGGAACGCAAGCAGCTGAGTGCCGACGTCGAACGCGACGCCTACGTCCTGGGAAGCCTCTACGAGGAGTCGCTCGAGGGCACCGTGGCCGTCGACCTCTCTGCGGCGCTGGCCTACCAGGCCCGCACCGGCGCACGGGTCGTCATCGTCAACGACCAGGGGATCTCGGTTGTCGACACCGAACTCGACCCACCGAGAGACTTCTCGACGCGGGCCGAGATCCAACAGGCGCTCGGTGGACAGCGGGCGGTCGGCACTCGATTCTCGAGAACCCTCGACACCGACCTGCTCTACGTGGCGGTGCCCATTTCGTCGGGTGGCGTCGTCCACGGGGCATCTCGCCTCACGTTGCCCACGTCCGCCGTCGATGCCCGAATTCGTCGCTTCTGGCTGAGCCTCGCCGCCGTCGGGATCATCGTGCTGTTGGTGGCGACGCTGCTCGCGGTCTCCCTGGCCTCGACCGTGGTACGTCCGGTGAGGGATCTGACCGACGCCGCCGATCGCCTGGCCGCTGGTGACCTCGGTGCACGCATCGATACCGAGGACGCCCCACCCGAGCTCGAGCGGTTGGCCGGCTCGTTCAACGAAATGGCGAGACGTCTCGACCAGCTCGTAGCCTCCCAACGTTCGTTCATCGCCGATGCCTCGCATCAACTGCGAACGCCGCTCACCGCCCTGCGTCTGCAGCTGGAGAATGCCGAAGCCGAGACCAGCGATGCCGCGACACGATCCGATCTGGCGGCGAGCATCAGCGAGACCGATCGGTTGGCCGACATCGTCAATCAGCTGTTGTCCCTGGCTCGCTCCGAAGGGCGGCGGGTCGAACTCGAGCCCGTCGATGTCGTCGCCACTGTCCTCGATCGAGCCGAGCTGTGGCGCGTCACCGCCGAAGAACGAAGCGTGGATCTCATCCACGAGACGCCGAAGTCGTCCAGCGCCCTGTGCGCACCGGGCGCATTGGAGCAGATTCTGGACAACCTGCTCGACAATGCCATCGGCGTCACTCCGCCCGAGGGGACGGTGCGCATCTCGGTGGAGTCGCGCCCGACCCAGACGGTCATCCGCGTGACGGACCAGGGGCCCGGCATGGACGACCACTCCAAGGAACGGGCGTTCGAACGTTTCTGGCGCGGGGACGGCGATCGCCCGGGAACCGGTCTCGGGCTGCCGATCGTGCGGGCGCTGGCCGAGCAATCCGGCGGCACCGTCGACCTCGAGGACGGCCCTGGCGGAGGACTTGCCGCCGTGGTCTCGTTCCCAGCATCCTGAGCCTGTGCCCGAGCTGCCCGAAGTCGAAACCATTCGGCGCCAGCTCGCGCCTCGTCTACTCGGTCGAACCGTCCTCGAAGCCGGGTCGCACGTCTCGGGCAAGTTCACGCCCGCCCGTGAACTGACCCACGCAACCTTCGCTGGGGTTGGCCGGCGCGGGAAGTACCTCCTCCTCGAGGCATCGGACGAACGAGAGCTCGTGATCCACCTGGGCATGACCGGCACGTTGACATTCCGGCCGGACGGACCGGACTTGGACAATCCGTACCTCCGTGCCTGGTGGACCCTCGACGAACACGAAACCCTCCAGTTCGTCGACGTGCGTCGGTTCGGACGGCTTCGCGTGGTGGCCAAGGGCGAGTACGAGGCAATACCGACCTTGGCGAACGCGGGGCCCGAGCCATGGGACCCAGACCTCGACGCCCGACGATTCCACGAGCTCCTCGGACGAAGTCGCCGCGCCATCAAGACCCAACTCCTCTCCCAACGGCCGATCGCCGGCGTGGGCAACATCTACGCCGACGAAGGCCTGTGGCTTGCAGGCATCAACCCCATCGTCACCCGCGTCAGTCGTCCGCGGGCCGCTCGCTTGCTGGACGCGCTACGCGAAGTCTTGCGCCAGGGCATCGACAACGGGGGGACAACACTGCGCGACTACCGAAATGCCGAGGGTGGCACCGGGTCGAACCAACTTGCACTCGCTGCCTACGGTCGAGGTGGCCGGCCCTGTCTGCGGTGCACCACCGAACTGCGAACCCGCCTCGTCGATGCCCGCACCACGACCTGGTGCCCCAGTTGTCAACGCTGAGCCGCCCACGTGCCGCCGAGGCCCCGTGACCTTTGACCACCGGCGCCGTCTGGTCGGACCGCGGCACCATGCCGTAGCCTGCGGCCCATGACGGCGGTCTTGCCGGCGCAATCGACGCCGCCTGCAACCAGCTTCACCGTCGTCGGTGATGGGCGAGCCGGTGGCGCATTCGCGTTCGCCCTCCAACGGGCAGGATGGCAGCTGGTGCACCGACTGCGCCGAGGTGAGGATCCCTCGGCGACCGCAGCCGACGCTGCGCTCGTCCTGTTGACGGTTCCCGACGGCGCGATCGCCGAGGTGGCGTCCCGCATCACCCCTGGGCCCGGCGTCGTGGCCCACGTCGCCGGTTCGATGCCCCTGAGCGTGTTGGCGCCGTACCCCTCGGTCGCCTCCATCCATCCGCTGATGTCGCTCCCCAACCCGACACAGGGCGCCTCGAGGCTGCTCGACCGATGTACGTTCGCCATCGACGGCGACCCCATCGCCGATCGGGTCGTGGCCGCCCTCGGCGGCGTCGCGGTTCGCATCAACGATGAGCAACGAACGCTCTATCACGCCACCGCTTGTGTGGCGGCCAATCACCTGGTTGCGTTGTGTGGTCAGGTCGAACGCCTGGCAGCCTTGGTCGGCATCCCGATCGAGGCCTACTGGAGGCTCATGTCCACGACCCTCGACAACGTCACCGCCAGTGGTTCTCGTGCCGCGTTGACCGGCCCTGCCGCCCGCGGAGACTGGGCCACCATCCGGCGCCACCTCGACGGGCTCCCCGTCTCCGAACGAGACTCGTACCGGACCATGGCCATCCAGGCGGCGCAGCTCGCCGGTCGCCGTTGGCCCGAGGAACTCAAATGACCATTCGCCTCATCCCACAGATCTCAGACCTCCGCCGAGAGCTCGATGCTGCTCGCTCGGAAGGCAAGCAAGTGGGGTTCGTGCCCACCATGGGGTACCTGCACGACGGCCATGCCTCGCTGATGCGAGCAGCCCGAGCCGACAACGACCTGGTGGTCGCCAGCATTTTCGTCAACCCGCTGCAGTTCGGAGCGAACGAGGATCTGAGCTCGTATCCCCGGGACCTCGAGCGCGACACCGAGCTGTCGGCCATGGCGGGTGTCGATGTGCTGTTCACCCCGACCGTCGAGGAGATGTACCCCAACGGTGCCGTCATGACGAGCGTCAGTGTCAACGAACTGTCGACGCGTTGGGAGGGCGCAACGCGCCCCTCCCACTTCGCCGGTATGGCCACGGTGGTCACGAAGCTGTTCTGGATCGTGGGTGCCTGCCGGGCGTATTTCGGCGAGAAGGACTACCAACAGCTCACCATCATCCGACGATTCACCGCCGACTTGTCGATCCCGGTCGAGGTCGTCGGATGCCCCATCGTTCGGGCCGACGATGGTCTGGCACTCTCGAGTCGCAACACATACCTCTCACCCGAGGAACGCAAGGCCGCCACCGTGCTGAACCGAGCCCTTCGAGCGGCGGCCGCCGTCATCGAGGACGGCGAGACCGACCCGGAGGTGGTCATGGAGACCATGGCCGGCCTCGTCGACGCCGAGCCGCTGGCGAATCTCGACTACGCCGCAGTCGTCGATCCCGAAACGTTGGTCGTTCCGGAACGAATTCCTCCGGTGTGTCGTTTGCTCATCGCAGCGCAGGTCGGACGACCTCGACTGCTCGACAACCTCGGAGTCACTGCCCCGGGAGGTGCGCAATGAGCCAGAAGCCCACCAAGACCATTCCGTTCATCCGGAGCAGCAAACGACGAGAGGGGGCGGTACCTCTCGTGATGGTCACCGCGTACGACGCGCCCTCGGCAAGGGTGGCCTCCGAGGCCGATGTCGACCTCATCCTCGTCGGTGACTCGGTCGCCATGGTCGTACTCGGCTACGCCGACACGCTGCAGGTGACGGTCGACGACATGGCCCATCACACCGCAGCCGTCGCTCGAGCCAAGCCAGATGCGATCATCGTCGGCGACATGCCGTGGATGAGCTTCCACGTCTCGATCGAGGACACCGTGCGCAACGCGGCCCGTCTCGTGCGAGCCGGTGCCCACTGCGTCAAGCTGGAGGGTGGAAGCAAGCGAATTCCGGTCATCGAGGCAATTCTCGATGCCGAGATCCCCGTCATGGGTCACATCGGACTGACGCCGCAATCCTCCAATGTCATGGGCGGGTTCCGGGTGCAAGGCCGCGAAGTCCAAGCCGCACTCGAGATGATCGAGGAAGCCAGACAACTCGAGGCGGCCGGCTGCTTCGCCCTGGTACTCGAAGGCATTCCCGACCAACTCGGCAGGCAGATCACCGACACGTTGAGCATCCCCACGATCGGCATCGGTGCCGGTGGGGACACCGATGGTCAAGTGCTCGTCTATCACGACATCATCGGGCTCGAGAACCGGTTCAAGCCGAAGTTCGTTCGCCGCTACGGAACGGCCTTCGACCAGCAGGTCGCTGCGGTCACGGCCTATTCCCAGGATGTGCGCAAGGGAGAGTTCCCCGGTCCTGATGAGTCCTACACGACCAAGGACGAACTCACCGAAGCCCTCGGGCTCTACGGCAAACAGTAGCCGGGCGCCGATCCCTGGCCCCGTCTCGCCTTCGCCCGACCGCCACGGCAGACTGCTGACCGATGAAGCTTCTTGTCGGTCGCGCCCCAGGTTCGTTCGCCGAAGGATTCCAGACGGTCCGCAAGGAGCTCCGGGTTCCCGAGAACTTCCCGCCCGAGGTTCTCGCCGCGGCACAGGCCGCCCATCCTCAGCCGAGCGAACGCGTCGACCACACCGCATTGGGCCTGATTGCCATCGACCCGCCGGACGCGACCGATCTCGATCAGGCGTACTTCGGAGAACGGACGGCCGGCGGCTTCCGCGTCAGGTACGCAATTGCCGATCTTGGTTCGTTCATCACCGCCGGCGACCCCGTCGATGTCGAGTCCCGAAGGCGCGGCACCACGCTCTACAGCCCGGACCTGCGCACCCCGCTGCATCCACCGGTCATCAGCGAGAACCGCGCCAGCCTGCTCGCCGGAACCACGAAGCCGGCGCTCGTGTGGACCATCGACCTGGATCACGATGGCGACGTCCGGACCTCGAATCTGGAACGCTCGCTGGTTCGAGTGCGTGAAGCCATCTCCTACGACGAGGCACAACGTCGCATCGACTCGGGCGACGAATTCTTCGGCGTGCTTCGGACCATCGGCCGGCTGCGTCAGGACATCGAAGCCGCACGAGGGGGCGTCAGCCTGAATTTGCCGACCCAGGAGATCGTCGAGGTCGATGGAACCTATCGCCTGACCTATGACAGGACCTTGCCGGTCGAGGGCTGGAATGCCCAGCTCTCGTTGCTGACCGGCATGACCGCCGGCAAGACCATGCTCGACGCCGGCGTTGGCATCCTCCGCACGCTGCCGCCCACCTCGTCACAAAACCTCGAGCAGCTTCGCCGACAAGCCAAGGCGCTGGGCGTCGACTGGCCACCGACGTTGCCCTACCCCGACCTCGTGCGCACACTGGACCCCGATACACCGGCGCGCCAGGCCTTCTTGCTGCAGGCCGCCCGGTCGTTCCGGGGAGCCGGCTACCTGAACATCGCTTCGGTCCCGGCCGAAGCCAGAGCCGATCCAACCGTGATGTCCCACGGCGCCATCGCGTCGGTGTATGCCCACGTCACCGCACCACTGCGACGACTGGTCGACCGGTTCGGGAACGAGATCCTCGTTGCCCTCTATCATGACCGGACACCTCCGAGCTGGGCAGTCGACGCTCTGGACGAACTCCCCGGTCTGATGGGCAAGGCCCGATCTCGCGAGTCGAATCTCGACCGGGCGCTCCTCGACTTCGCCGAGGCCATGGTGCTGGTCCACATGATCGGACAACAGCTCACCGGCACCGTCGTCGGCATCGACCCTGCGGGCAGGACGGCAACGATCCAGATTGCCGACCCCGCCATCGTGGCCACCATCGAACTGGATCCGCCAAGCGGCGTGGTCCTGGCCGATCAGGTGACGGTCACGGTGGTCGCAGCCGATCCCGCAGCTCGGGCCATCGAGCTCCGCCCCGTCTGAGATGTCGTGATCGTGCGCTCCCCCGGGGATTGTCCGGCCGAGTTCGCTCCGATCAGCTCGACGCGAACTCCGCCTCCGACGGCGTGACGGGCTGACGTACGACGACGTCGAGCTCGAGGGCCCTGGCCAGCAGTCGAGCCCGATCCATGGCCGCGTAGATCTCGATGTCGAGATTCACACCGGGGTCACCGACCGGCTCGATCACGACCGACTCACCATCTTCGATGTGGACGCGCACGGAGCGGACGACGCCCGCGTGCCGACGATCGAGGCCGATGGCCACCCGAAGGAGCCCGGCGAGCACACTGATGATGTGTTGATCGTGTTCGGACATGGCCCCGAACTCGTCGTGTTTGAGAGAGGGCTGACTCTTGCGGTGATAACGAGCGACCAGGGCCATGAGTTCGATCTCGTGCTCGGAGAAACCGGTCAGATGCTCGCTGTTGCGCACCACGTAGTAGGTGTGTTTGTGGTGACTCGAGTGGCTGATGAACAAGCCGACGTTGTGAACTGCGGCCGACGCCAGGAGGATCTCGCGTTCGAACGCACCGAGACCGTGCAGCCGTGCCGTGCGGTCGAACAGTTGGACCGCCAGCTCGGCCGTGTGGAAGGCATGCTCGGGGTCGGGATCGAGTTGACGGGCCAGGCGATGCACGTTCGACGTACGGAGATCAGCCAGCCGATCCAGGCCGACGTGCGGCGCACCGCCGAAGCGATCCAGCAACACCCCCTCACGCAGCGCGAACTCCGAAACCATCATCTCCTCGATGTCGAGGGCCTCGCAGATCTCGTCGAGGAGAATGGCACCGCCCATGATGATGTCGAGGCGACGTTCTTCGAGACCGCCCATATCCCGCCGCGAGGTCGGCGTCGACCCTTCGAGCGCCTCCACCAGATCCCGCAGCTCGACGCGGGTGAACGTCACCCCGTTGAGCTGACGGATCTCCTCCTTGCGTCGAAAGGCGATCATGGTGGCCACTGTCTCGATCGTGCCCGAGCTACCGATGGCGATCTCCGGTTGATGCCCCGAGAGGTCGACGGCCATCGGCACCAACGCATTGCGCACGTAGCGACGGCACGCCTCGACTGCGCCCGCCTCGACGATGCCCTCGGGAAAGAAGCGGTCGGTGAGGCGAATGGCTCCGAGCTTCATGCTCCTGGTCTCGAGGGCATGCTCCTTCTCGCCGATCACGAACTCGGTGCTGCCTCCACCGATGTCGACCACGAGAC
>JAHECQ010000466.1 GCA_024641625.1 Acidimicrobiales bacterium
GCACGCCCGGCTCGATGACTGCAAAACCACAGCGCGTGAGACCTGGGTCGATGCCGAGAACGAACACGCGTACGACGCTACCCGGTCGTGACGGGGACCTGGCGCATGGACCGGTCTGCTACAGATACCGGCCCGCGTGCCGATAGCACCACCGTGCACGATCTGATCGTCAATGTCTCGAACGTCAGTCGCTGGTTCGGGGAGGTGCAGGCACTCACCAATCTGACCATCGAGGTTCCCTCGGGAAGCATCACCGTTCTGCTCGGACCCAATGGCGCCGGCAAGACCACGGCAATCCGCATGATCACCGGTGCGCTCACGCCTGACGAGGGGTCGGTGACCGTCTTCGGTATCGATCCGGGCTCCAAACAGGGCGAGGAGGTGCGGCGTCGCTGCGGTGTGGTTTCGGCCAAGCCATCGCTCTATGACCGTCTGAGCGGCTGGGACAACCTTCGCTACGCAGCCGAGCTGTACGGTCTTGGTCGAGGCGGTCTTGGTCGAGGCGGTCTTGGTCGAGGCGGTGGGGCCGACCAACGGATTCGCGAGGCAGCTGCCCAGTTCGGGATCGACCAGTCGCTCGATCAGCAAGTCGGCGCGTACTCCACTGGCATGAAGACCCGGCTGGCCTTGGCCCGGTCGGTACTGCATGACCCCGAGCTGTTGCTGTTGGACGAGCCCACATCGGGCCTCGATCCCGAGTCGGCGTTGGCTGTGCTCGAACTCATCCGCGAGATGACCGGCCAGGGCCGCACCGTGCTCATGTGCACCCACCTCTTGCTCGAGGCCGAGGGTCTCGCTGATCAAGTGGTCATCATGCAACACGGGACGAGCCTCGTGTGGGGAAGACCGGCTGATCTCTCACGAACGTACTGGCCGCACCCGGTGGTGAGGATCTCTGTCCAGGAGACAACTCACCTCGGCCTGTTGGCCGACGCACCCGGCGTCGTCGACAGCCGCATCAGTGTCGATTCCGGCGTCGGGGCAACTGCCGAACTGGCGCTCGAATCCATCGATCGGGTCCCGGCCCTCGTGGCCCGCCTCGTCGAAGCCGGCGCCGCCGTCACCGCGGTCCGGCCATTCGATCCCACCCTCGAGGACCTCTATTTCGCGGTACGGCGTTCCTCCGGCTCGTCGGAGGACGAAATCGTCCCGCCGGTCACCGCCACGGGCCGTCCCACTCGTGCCCGCGCCCCCGAGATGGCCCGTTAGGAGCGCTCATGACCATCACCCTCACCGACCGCAGGCGTCGAGCCGGCTCCTTCGACTGGGGCCAGGTTCGCACCGTCGCCCGGACCGATCTCAAGCAACTCGTCCAGGCCAAGGACTTCTGGCTCCCGATGATGATCCTCGGGAGCTTCTTCTTCATCATCATCCCGACCATCCTCCTGGTCACGATCACGCGGATCGGGGACGTGCAAGTCGTCGGTCAGATCTCCCAGGCGCTCGACGCATTACCCCAGTCCGCCCAGGAGCAGATCAGGGGAACCACTCCCGAGGGCCAGACTGCCTACGCACTGGCGGTCTTCTTGTTCGCACCGGTGGCGGTCATCGTCCCACTCACGATCTCCACCGCGGTCGGCGCTGCAACCATCGTCGGTGAACGGGAACGTGGCACCGGCGAGTTCCTCGCCCACTCCCCTGCCGGCGTCCGCGAGATCTATCTGGGAAAGCTCATTGCGAGCCTCATCCCCGGCTACGTCACGACCGCCGTGGGCTTCGGCGCCTACTCCCTGATCGTGAACCTCACCGTCGGCCCCGAAGTCGGAGGCTGGTTCTTTCCCACCTTCCAGTGGTGGGTCATGATCCTCTGGGTGCTGCCCCCGTTCCTGGCCATCTGCCTGTCGCTGGTATTGCGGCTCTCGGCCAAGGTTCGCTCGACCGCCGCGGCCCAGCAAGCCTCGGGCCTGGTCAGCCTCCCGCTGATCATGATCGCCTATTCCCAGTCGACCGGCGTGCTCTTCGGCGCCGGCTATCTGCCCTACATCCTCGGCGGCCTGGCGTGGGTCCTGGCCATCGTCAGTCTGACCCGGGGCATGCGATCGGTGACGCGATCACGCCTCCTGGGCGTCGCCGGCGGTATCTGACGGGATATCGGGGATCAGTTGTCGCCCAGTTGGGCGAGAACGTCGTCGGGAAGGTCGACGTTCGAGAAGACGTCCTGGACGTCTTCGTGTTCGTCGAGCAGATCGATCAGCCTCAGCACTGCTCCGGCATCGGTCTTGTCTGCGACGGGGACCGTGTTCGACGGCACCATGGCCGTGTCGGACTCGAGCACGGCGATGTCGGCCGCTTCGAGCGCGGCCCGCAATGACTGGGTATCGCCGGCCGCACACGTGACCCGCCAGAGTTCGTCGTGGTCCTCGATGTCCTCGGCGCCGTTGTCCAGACCGACCATCATGATGTCGTCCTCGTCGACCGTTCGGGCCACGTTGACGTAGCCCTTTCGCTCGAACTGCCACGACACCGAACCCGGTTCGGCCATCGAGCCGCCGTTCTTCGACAGCAGCGAACGAATTTCCGAGCCGGTCCGGTTGCGGTTGTCCGAAAGCGTTTCGATCAGCAGAGCGACGCCACCAGGTCCATACCCCTCGTAGGTGATGGACTCGTAGTTGACACCCTCGAGCTCACCGGTTCCGCGCTTGACCGCGCGTTCGATCGTGTCCAGCGGGACCGAATTGTCCCGAGCCTTCTGGAACATGGTGCGCAGAGTGGGATTGGCCTCAGGGTCACCTCCCCCATTGCGAGCAGCAACTTCGACTTGTTTGATCAACTTGGCGAACAAGGCTCCCCGCTTGATGTCAGCGGCGCCCTTCTTGTGCTTGATCGTTGCCCATTTGGAGTGGCCGGACATGAGAACCTCGTGAGAATCGAACCCTGGGGAAGCAGCCTAGGCGGCGAGGCCCAGGAAGAGCCGGTGCAACCGATCGTCCTCGGTGAGCTCGGGGTGGAAGGATGCCACGAGCACCGGGCCCTGGCGGCACACCACCGGGCGACCACCCACGTCGGCCAGCACCTCGACGTCCGGTCCGCAGCGTTCGACACCAGGAGCACGGATGAAGACCGCGCGAAACTCACCATCGTCGATGCCGGTGATCTGGAGGTCGACCTCGAAGGAATCGACTTGACGCCCGTAGGCGTTGCGTCGGACGGAGAGATCAATGGCGCCGAAGCTGCGCTGATCAGGACGACCATCGAGGATCTCGGTGGCGAGCAGGATCATGCCGGCGCAGGTGCCGAACACCGGCATCGAGTCGGCCAACCGCCGAGCGAGTGGGTCCTCGAGCTCATTGGCCACCAGCAGCTTGGAAATGGTGGTGGATTCTCCGCCCGGCAACACCAGTGCATCGACCGCATCGAGCTGGGTCGGCGTCCGGACTTCGACCGCGTTCACACCGCAACGGCG
>JAHECQ010000467.1 GCA_024641625.1 Acidimicrobiales bacterium
CAAAGACCTGTCGGCCGACGAACAGCGCGCCCGACTGATCGAGACGGGCTATGTGATGCCGCACTGGCCCAAGCCGTATGGACGCGCTGCCGGCGCGGTCGAGCAGCTCGTGGTCGAGCAAGAGTTCGCTGAGGCGAAGATCACCCGACCCGCCTATGGGATCACGGCATGGAACATCCTCACGATCATCCAGTACGCCACACAGGACCAGATCGACCGTTGGGTGCGCCCGGCGCTCAACCAGGATGTGATCTGGTGTCAGCTCTTCAGTGAGCCCGACGCCGGCTCCGATGCTGCCGGTGTGAAGACCAAGGCGACCAGGGTCGACGGCGGTTGGTTGGTCAACGGCCAGAAGGTCTGGACCAGTGGCGCCCATGTCGCCGGGATGGGCTTCGCCACGGTGCGGACCAACCCGGATGTGCCAAAGCACGACGGCATCACGATGATGGCCATCGACATGCACGCCGAAGGCGTCGAGGTTCGACCGTTGAAGATGACCTCGGGGAACTCCGAATTCAATGAGGTCTTCTTCAACGATGTGTTGGTGCCGGACGACGACGTGGTCGGCCCCGTCGACGGCGGCTGGACGGTGGCGCGGGCGACGCTCGGAAACGAGAGCGTCAGCATCGGTGGGGGACAGGGCGGCATGACCCTGCCGGGTGCAGCGTTGATCGCGCCGTTCGACGCCCACCCCGAACGTCTCGACGGCGGCGCTGCCCGGATCGGGCGCTACATCGCCGAGCACCAGTCGATGGGCCTGCTCAACCTGCGCAGCGCGAACCGAGCGGTCGCAGGTGGCGAACCCGGACCCGAGGGTGCGATGACCAAGCTCGTGCTGTCGGAGATCGGCCACGAAGCTGCGGCGATCATGACCGAACTCAACGGTCCCGACTCGTTGTTCATGGATGGCGCCGGTGCGATGAGCAACCTGCTCGTGCTGATGCACCGCGGGATGTCGATCGCCGGTGGCACCTCTGAGATCAAGCGCAATCAGATCGGCGAACGCATCCTCGGGCTTCCCCGCGACCCGCTGCTCAAGTAGGCCCCCGGACGTGGAGAGCGATGGGCGGATCTGAGCATTTGGTGTGCGTGCCTACAATCCACCGATGACCGTCTCTGCTGTCGCTGAGCCATCAGAACCAGGTCGCCACAGCGATGAACTGACGACGCTCACCGAGTTCGTCGACTACTTCAGGGCCGTGCTCCTCCGCAAAGGAAGCGGGCTCACCCAGGAACAACTCGCCACCACCGTCGCTTCCTCGACGCTCACGATCGGCTCGTTGATCCGTCACATGACGTTCGTCGAGGACCACTGGTTCGACCACATCTTTGTCGGCATGCCCGTGCGGGCGCCATGGTCTTCAGCCGATTGGGAGGCCGACCGCGATTGGGAGATGACCACGGCGAGTGGCATGGGCTTCGTCGATCTGCGCATCGCCTTCGATCAGGCGTGCGATCGGAGCCGGTCACATGTCGACGCCGCACGGTCGCTCGACGCGCTGGCCGCCGGTGGTGACGTCGGCGACCCGGTGTCGCTGCGTTGGATCCTGATCCACATGATCGAGGAGTACGCCCGGCACTGCGGACACGCCGACCTGATCAGAGAGGCGATCGACGGTCGCGTCGGCGACTGAGACGAGTCGCTGCACCCCTGGGCCCCTCCGCGGTCGGGATCTCATCCGTGGCGATGTCGAGTCACGGCCAGGACCGTCCCTACAGTGATCGGGCATGTTTGTTGACCTCATCGTTGTCGGCGGAGGTGCCGCTGGGTTCTTCACAGCGATCACCTGCGCCGAGAACTCTGGGAAGTCGGTTCTGATCCTCGAGAAGACGTCACAGCTGCTGCACAAGGTGAGGATCTCTGGCGGCGGTCGCTGCAACGTCACACACGATTGCTTCGAGCCGCGTGAATTGAGCAGGAACTATCCACGCGGCGAGAAGTCTCTGATCGGGCCGTTCCACCGGTTCGGTGCAGCTGACACCGTCGAGTGGTTCGCCGGACGTGGGGTCACGCTGAAGACCGAGGCCGATGGCCGGATGTTTCCGGACACGGACAGCTCGGAGACGATTGTCGACACCCTGCTCAGTGCCGCTGACGCCGCCGGGGTCAGTATCCACACTTCGGAAGGGGTGACGTCCATCGTCAAGAACGACGACAACTTCGAACTCGTGACAGATGCCGGGAAGACGTACACGGCAGCACGTGTCGTCATCGCGACGGGCGGAACTCGGCTCGCCGCAGGGGCCAAACTCGCCGCGAGTCTCGGTCACGAGCTTCAGCCGCCGACGCCGTCGCTCTTCACCTTCAAGATCAGGGATCCACGCATCGACGGGCTGCTCGGTCTCTCGGTGAGTCCTGCAGAGGTCAGCATCCAGCAGAGCAAGCTGAGGAGCAGAGGACCGGTCCTCATCACTCATTGGGGCCTGAGCGGTCCGGGAATCCTGAGAATCTCTGCGTGGGGTGCTCGCGAACTGGCCGAGCGTGACTATCGGTTCGACATCTCCGTGAACTGGCTGCCAGACGCCGACCCAGCATCGGTCGTCGCCGAGAAGCGTCTCGGCGAAGGGAAGCGCCAGCTCTCCAGCCGAAGTCCTTTTCCGACGATCCCGAAGCGACTCTGGCTGCGGCTGCTCGCCGCCGCAGGTATCTCCGACACCGCGACATGGTCACAGCTCAGCAAGGCACAGGCGAACGAACTGCTCGCGCAGCTCACGACCTCGACATTCACGGTCAGCGGCAAGAGCACGAACAAGGACGAATTCGTCACGTGCGGAGGCATCTCTCTCGACGAGATCAACTTCCAGACGATGGAGAGCAAACTCGTGCCCGGCCTCTACTTCGCAGGAGAGGTCATCGACGTCGACGGTGTCACCGGTGGCTTCAACTTCCAGAACGCATGGACGAACGGCTTCCACGCTGGATCGGACATCGCCGCTCGCTGAGCTCTCGGCAAACGAGTTTCGCGGTGCCATGTCATGATTGGTGATGGCCTCATTGCACGAATCCGACTGGACCGAAGATGACATCGGCGACCAGACCGGTCGCACCATTTTGGTCACCGGTGCCAACAGTGGCATCGGGTACGAAGCCGCCCGAGCGCTGGCGCAACACGGCGCCCATGTCGTTCTCGGATGCCGCACCCGCAGCAAGGCCGACGATGCGGTCGCCCGAATCGATGCGTCGAATCCGTCGGGATCGACGGAGATTCTCGAGATGGACCTCGCCGATCTGGACTCGGTCGCGGAGGCTGCATCTCGTTTCGCGTCCGGTCATGAACGCCTCGATGTGCTCGTCAACAACGCAGGGCTGATGGCAACGCCAAGGCAACACACGGCTCAGGGCTTCGAGATGCAGTTCGGGGTGAATCACCTCGGCCACTTCGCGCTCACCGGCCACTTGAT
>JAHECQ010000468.1 GCA_024641625.1 Acidimicrobiales bacterium
AACTGATGGAAGTAGTCGATGGGCATACCGGCGGCCAACGCATACAGGTCGAGCATCACGTGACCGAGCCCGTCCATTGCCCGGTAGTACGCCGATGTCGCGGCGGCAAAGCCCGGTAGCACCTCCTCCGAGGGCAACTGATTCCGGGCGCTGCCGGGCCTGGCCATGAAGAAGGCTGCGTTCAACGCCGGAGGTCGATCACCCTTCTGCGCCGAGCCCAGTGGGCTGTACCCCATGCTCTTGGGCTGCATCATCGCCGCTCGCTTCACCTCGTCGGGCAGTGCGTGATAGCGGGCAGCCTGGTCGTAGATGTCGAGCACCTGTTCCCAGGGGATGCCGTGACCCACGATCGAGAAGAAGCCGACCTCGGTCAATGCCTCTCGCACACGAGCACCGGCAGCCTGGCGACTTCCCGGCTCATTGCGTCGGACTGCCGAGAGATCGATGACGGGAAGCGATCGAGCGGTCATCACAGCCATCGCACAACCGTACTACCGGACATGGGCGCGGGCATCCCGAGCGGTCGAAGGTGTGCCAGGCTGAGACCATGGAGCAACGACCATGACCGAACAGGCCACACCGACCCAGCGACTCACCGGCAGGATCGCGTTGGTGACCGGGGCCCAGCAGGGCATCGGTCGAGCCTCCGCCGTCGCGCTGGCACGCGCCGGCGCGTCGGTGATCGTGAATCATCTCGGCAACGGGGCCGCCGCCCGACAGGTCATCGACGAGATCCAGGCACTCGGCGGTGAAGCCATTGCCGTCGACGCCGACGTCAGCACCCGGGAGGACTGCGAGCGTCTGGTGGCCGCCGGCGACGAGTTGGGCGGCGTGGATCTTCTGGTGAACAACGCCGGCATCTTTCCCCGAACCCCGTTCCTCGATCTGAACGATGACGACTGGGACCGTGTACTCGACACGAATCTCAAGGCCACCTTTCGATGCTCGCAGATCGTCGCCCGACGGCTCGCGGCCGACGGGCGTCCGGGAGCCATCGTGAACCTTGCCTCGATCGCGGCGTTCCGCCCGTCGCCACGAGGCGCCCACTACGCAGCCAGCAAAGCGGGCATCGTGGGCTTCACCCATACAGCGGCAGCCGAACTCGGGCCGCTGGGCGTGCGCATCAACTGTGTTGCGCCCGGATTGGTCGACACCGCGCAACCCCGCTACGGGATGACCGAGGCCGACATCGCGGCCGCCAGCGCGCTGGTCCCCTTGGGTCAGATGGCCACGCCGGACGACATCGCCGACGTGATCGTGTTCCTCCTGTCGGATGAAGCGCGACACGTCACCGGTCAAACGCTACACGTCAACGGCGGCCAGTACACGGTCTGACCACCAGCACACCGTCTGATCGACAGAACCCGTCCTGATCACCCGAACCCTCGAGCGGTCAGCGCCGGCAATGGCCGCCATCATCCGGGCGGCGAAGCCCGATCAGCGGAACAGGCCGGCGACATCGGTGAGATCGAAGTCGCCCGCCGGTGCCGGACCCGAGTTCCCGGCGCCACCGAACCCGTCGATGCCCGATCGCCCGCGGAGGTCGGCCGAAACGGCAAGCACCCCATCGTCGAGCTGGATACCGGTGCCGTCGGCCACCCGCACCAACCCGCAGAAGGCCGCGATGGTGCCGGCTGCCTCCCACATCGCGTCCTGACCCAACTCGTCGACAAGACGCTCCCGGGCCGATCCAACGCCCGTTCCACCCAAGACTGCGGCAGCGAAGCGCAACAAGGTCTCGGAGCCGGGCACGCCACAGTCGCCGAAGAACGATCGATCCAACGCGGCATCGACATCGACGTCGAGTCCGTTGACCTCGCCACTCGCACGGAGCAGCGTTGCGTGCGAGGACGTTCAATAGAAGCATTCCTGGAGCACGGTGGTCCTGGCGGCCACCAGTTCGACCTGAGGCCGGCTGAGGGCCCGATCCCACGCAAGATCGAAGAACCCGCGACCGCGCGAGTAGTGCGAATCCACCAAACCACGCCAGGTCGCGTTCGTGACCGGCACCAGCGACAGCGTTCGGCTGACATTGGCCATGGTCTTGTCGAGCGACTGCGACACCCAGGCGCCGACGTCGCCAACCCCCTCGGGACGAATTCGGGACGGCTCGCCGGCGACGGCCGACGGCAACTCCGGTGCCGGCCGGCCGAGCGCCGCGGCAAGCGTGTCGACAACGGTGACGATCGCGGTCACGCCCACCAGTTCGGTGTAGCGCTCCTCCCCGACCTGGTCCATCGCGGCTTCAGCCCATGACCTCGTCAACCGACCCGGATCCGTGGCGATCCGGTGCACGACGTCGACCTCGGTCGCGGTCAGATGCTCGGATGCCGGATGAGCTTCATCGACGGCGAAGGGACTGAGCGCCGCAACACGGCGTCGATCGAGATCGTTGCCGGCCGCGTCGCGTTTGTGTCGCCAGACATCGAGACGTTCGGCTCCGGTGAGCCAGTCCCCGGGCCGACCGACTGCGTCGCGCGCCGCGATCTGCGCATCGATGAGAAGCTCCATGAGCCCGACCCTAGAGACTCCTGAGGAAGGCCACCAGCTCCTCGTTGACTTCGGCCGATCGCTCCTGCTGAAGCCAATGACCGGCACCGGGATACATGACCAGGTTCCGCAAGCCCGGAACCGCACCGGGCAACGCGGCGATGGCCTCGGGGGTGTTGCCGGCGATGAGGTCGAGCTCACCCCCCAGATACAGCGCCGGCTGGTCGATGGTCGCACCGACGAACGGAGCCAGCAACGCCGGCAACGCGTTGATGTTCCGATACCAGTTGAGCCCACCGCGGAAACCCGAGCTCCCAAGCTCAGCGGCATAGAAGGCGACGTCGTCCTCGGTCAGCCAAGCCGGAAGCTTCTCCGGTTGCACGAGCTGTTGACTCAACGTCTCGCCGAGGGGGAAGTGACCATCCCAACCCTCTTGGTGGATGCCGTCGGCGACGATGTCGCCGGAGATGGTGTACAGGAAGCCCCGGATCGTACGATCGACGTCGGCTTCGAGGTCGGCCTCGGCGACACCGGGCTCCTGGAAGAAGAGGCGGTAGTACTCACGTCCGTTGGCCACCGAGCGCATGACGTCGTTGACCGTGAGGCCCTCGGGAAGCGCACCGATGGGCCCGATGAACGGCACGCTCATCCCTACCACCGCCCGGAACACATCGGGGCGCATGAGGGCGCTGTACCACGCAACCGGCGCACCCCAATCGTGACCGACCACCACCGCCTCGGACGCACCGAGGGCACGCACTGCGCCGACGACGTCCCCCACCAGATGACTCAGGGTGTAGGCACCGATGTCCTGCGGTTTGCCGGTCTGACCGTACCCACGCATGTCGAGGGCCACGGCCCGGAAGCCTGCAGCGGCAACGGCCGGCAGCTGATGGCGCCACGAGTAC
>JAHECQ010000469.1 GCA_024641625.1 Acidimicrobiales bacterium
GGGTGGTCCACGACGGTCGTGGGCGACCGGCCAGGTGGCGCTGACGCAGCCAGCCGAGGCAGGCCACCGTCGAGGGTGATGACCGGGCTGAACGGCGGTGCAGGCAGATTGGCGAGCGGCACTGCCGTCGCCGGCGAAGGCTCGGTCAGGCCGGCCGGTGCGTCGCCGAGGGTGTGCTCGCTCATGTTCGTGTATCGGCCCCGAACCGGGGTGACCTGAGCCCCAAATCGAGGTCGGTGGGAATCACCCACCGGATTCGCCCGGCGGGGTTGGCATGATGGGGCCATGTCGAATGCCGAGAACTCCGTCAAGGTCCGATTGCAGGCCGACCTCACCGTTGCCATGAAGGCCCGCGACGAGCTCGCCCTGTCGACGATCCGGATGGTGCGGTCGGCGATCATGAACGCCGAGGTGGCCGGCGCCGAAGCGGTCGAGTTGACCGAGGAACAGGCGATCGCGGTGCTGCGCTCGGAGGCCAAGAAACGGGCCGAGTCGGCCGAGGTGTACGAGCAGAACGACCGTCCCGAGTCGGCCGCCAAGGAGCGGGCCGAACTGGCGATCATCGAGCGCTACCTGCCGGCGGCGATGAGCGACGAGCAACTCGCCGCGATCGTCGACGAGGAGGTCACCGCCGCGGCGGCGACCGGTGCCGAGGGTGGCCGGGCGATGGGGATCGTGATCAAGGCCGTTCGGGAGCGTGCCGGTGACGGTGCCGACGGGGGCCGTATCGCGGCTCTCGTGAAGTCTCGCCTCGGGGTCTGAGCAACCTCGCCAGATGACGGAATGTGTCAGGCACCATCCGTCATCTGGGAGTCGGGGAGGCAGCGAGTTGGATCTCCGGAGGGGTGATGGGGCGGTTCGGCAGCGTGGATCTGCGGATTCTCCGCTGGTTGGGACCAGAAGCAGCGGTTTTCGTTGATTTCCGGGCATCTGAGGGCCGAATGAGCCTCTCTGTGTGGCACCCCGCTGGTACAATCACACCAGTGCAGTTTGGCCCCTGAACGAACAGATGATCGATACGGGTCCAGAGGTCGAGCCGCCGCTCGAACGAGCTGTTCGCAACCAGCCAACGTGATCTGAGGTACCGCGTGTCCAACGACACCACACAAGCCACATCCGCAAGCCCGAAATCGCCGGCCACCCCGAATCAGGGCAATGCCTCGTATGGCGCCAAGGACATCCAGGTTCTCGAGGGTCTCGATCCGGTCCGCAAGCGCCCCGGCATGTACATCGGGTCGACCGGTCTGGCCGGTCTGCACCACCTGATCTGGGAAGTCGTCGACAACTCCGTCGACGAGGCGATGGCCGGCTACTGCACGCGGATCGGCATCACGATGCTGGCCGATGGAGGTTGTCGTGTCGACGACAACGGGCGCGGCATCCCGGTCGACCCGTATCCGTCCGGGCCGCACAAGGGCAAGAGCGCCGCCGAGGTCGTCCTGACCGTGCTGCACGCCGGCGGCAAGTTCGGCGGCGAGGGCTACAAGGTGTCGGGTGGTCTTCACGGTGTGGGTGTGTCCGTCGTCAATGCCCTGTCCGAGCGGCTCACGATCGAGGTCGATCGCGGCGGCCAGCACTACTTCCAGGAGTACGCCAAGGGCGGCAAGCCGCAGGGCAAGATGAAGGTCGTCAGCGACACGCCCAAGCGCGGCCGTCAGACCGGCACCACGATCACCTTCTATCCCGACCCGGTGATCTTCCAGGCCGAGGGCACCGACTTCGTGGCTCGCACCGTGCTCGAGCGGCTGCAGACGATGGCGTTCCTCAACAAGGGGCTCGAGATCGTCTTCACCGATCAGCGTCCCGAGCGTGAACAAACCCAGACGTTCCAGTACAAGGGCGGCCTGGTCGACTTCGTCAAGCACCTCAACGCCTCCAAGGACCCGCTGTTCTCCAAGGTCTGCAACTTCGAAGACGAAGACGACGAGGGTCAGATGCTCGACATCGCGATCCAGTGGAACACCGGGTACCACGAGGGCATCCACGGATACGCCAACGGCATCTCCACGATCGAGGGCGGGATGCATGTCGAGGGCTTCCGCACCGCCATCACCAGTGTCGTCAACAAGTACGCCCGCGAGAAGAACCTGCTCAAGGAGAAGGACCAGAACCTCACCGGTGAGGACATCCGTGAGGGGCTCACGGCGATCATCTCGGTCAAGCTCCGCGACCCACAGTTCGAGGGCCAGACCAAAGCCAAGCTCGGCAACGTGCCGATGCGGTCGTTCGTGCAAAAGGTCACGTACGAGCGGATGGGCGAATGGTTGCTGGAGAACCCGACCGAAGCCAACAAGGTCGTCAAGAAGGGGATCGCCGCCGCCCAGGCCCGGGTCGCCGCCAAGAACGCCCGCAACGCGATCCGACGCAAGACGGCACTCTCGGGGGCCGGCATGCCCGACAAGCTGAAGGACTGCTCGTCGAAGAACGCCGACGAGTCCGAGCTGTTCATCGTCGAGGGTGACTCCGCCGGTGGGACTGCGCTCGACGCCCGTGACCCGCACGTCCAGGCGATCCTCCCGATCCGCGGCAAGATTCTCAACGTCGAACGGGCTCGGATCGACAAGATGATGAAGAACAACGAGATCCAGGCGTTGATCACGGCGATCGGTGCCGGTGTCGGCGAGGAGTTCGAGGTCGACAAGACCCGCTATCACAAGATCATCGCCCTCTGCGACGCCGACGTCGACGGCAGCCACATCCGCACCTTGCTGCTGACGTTCTTCTTCCGTCAGATGCGCGACATGGTCGAGGCCGGGTACGTCTACATCGCCCAACCGCCGCTGTACTCGACCGAGATCGGCAAGGAGAAGGTGTATCTCAAAGACGATCTCGCCAAGGCCCGGTTCCTGGCCGAACGCCCCAACCACAAGAAGGAGTTCGCTCGCCTGAAGGGCCTCGGCGAGATGGACTGGGAAGAACTCAAATCCACCACGATGGACCCCGAGTCCAGAACCCTGCTCCAGGTCACGGTCGACGAGGCCGCCGAGGCCGACATGATCATGAGCGTGTTGATGGGCGACGACGTCGAGTCGCGCCGCAACTTCATCGTCACCAACGCCCGCGACGTCCGCAACCTCGACTTCTGAGACAGAGGTAATCAGTGTCTGACACCCCGAATCCCCCCGTCAATCCGCCCATCGACCCGCCGATCGGCGGCGATGACGACGGCATCGAACCCGACGGTCCGATCCAGCCGATCTCGCTCCAGGACGAGATGGAGAACTCGTTCCTCGACTATGCGATGTCGGTCATCATGTCGCGCGCCCTGCCCGATGTTCGCGATGGCCTCAAGCCGGTTCACCGTCGGATCATCTGGGACATGGAGCAGCAGGGGTTCCGCCCCGACCGGCCGTTCGTCAAGTGCGCCCGCGTCACCGGCGACACGATGGCGCGC
>JAHECQ010000470.1:0-2035 GCA_024641625.1 Acidimicrobiales bacterium
TCAAGCGATAGTGAACTGACAGAGCCCGATCGCGGCGATACGACAGACAGGTGAACGGCAATGGCACGAGTCAAGCTCTCCGACTATCAGGACAGATTCCGCACGATCCGCATCGAACGCGACGACGACGGCATCCTGACAGCGACCCTGCACAGCGACGGCGACTCCATCTGCTGGGGCGTCAGACCCCACGATGAGCTCACGACCTTCTGGGAGACCGCCGGCCACGACCGCGACACGAACGCGATCGTCATCACCGGCACCGGCGACTCATTCATCAACCGCATGGACGACGGCGACCCCAACTGGATCTCCGCCGCCGCGTTCGCCGCAATGGCCAGAGAAGCCAGGCGCCTGTGCTTCAACCCCCTCGAGGTTCCCGTCCCCGTACTCGCCGACGTCGTACTCGCCACCCCAGACACCTTCTTCGCCGACCTCGCGCACTATCCCAGCGGCATCGTGCCCGGTGACGGCATCCAAGCCGTGTTCATGACCCTGTTCGGCGTCAACCGAGGCCGCTACCTCCTCTACACCGGCGAACGCGTCAGTGCCGAAGACGCCCTCGCCTGCGGCGCGATCGCCGAGATCGTGCCTCGCAACGACCTGCTCAGCCGAGCAACAGAACTCGCCCTACGCATCGCCAGCAAGCCCAAAGTCACCACCATGACCACACGCATGCTGCTCAACGCACAACTACAACAACTTATGCTCGACGCCACCACCACCGGCGCGTTCGCCGAAGGCATGGCAGCCATGGACCACTGGCCCACCGTGTTCGCCACCAACCGCCAAGACGAGAACAGCTGAGCTGCCGACTTCCTCACGCTACCCACGGACCCAACTCCGCCGACGCGAGAGAGGACCGCTTGTTCCAGGAGCTGATCGTCTCCAAGGGCAGCAGGGCGTATCTACTCATACGTTCGCTATCGCTGGGTCGCGACCCTGAGCCAAACGCCCCATCCGTGCCGATCGAGTGCGGCTGAGGCGGCGGGAGCGGGGCAGATCGCGGCCCGATCTGCCTCCTGCGCGCGATAACGACCGCGTCCGGCGATACCGAGAAGGAGGCGCTGATCGACCCATCCTGTAACGCTCGAGTTCGAGACCACGGGCGTTATCGCGCTGGCCGCCGTGACCCCGAGCACCCATGAACTCGGCGGCTCGCGATCGATGGCGGCCACACGGTGCTCACTATCCGCGCCGTGTTCTCGTTACCGCTCAGTCGAGCTCAGATCAGCCGTTTCGGGCCTCGCTGGGCCCATCCGGCGTCCGGGAACGGCATCCCTGAGGAGCTGTCAAGGGGGATTCTGGCGCTGGGGCTGGGTTGTGGTTCCGCGTTTGAAGGCCGTCATCGTTGGGGATGGCCTGGTGGTGGGGTTCGGTTGTGGGCTGTTGGCGCGGTTGTGGTCTCCGGATTCGTCGGGTGGGCGGGTTAGCGACCGTCTTCAGGTCCCGGTGTGGGGTCTGCACGCCGCAAAGGGGTGCGTGGACATCCCTTCGTCACGCCCCGGGTTGTGGGGGTGAGCATGAAGCGGTCCGGCCGTGGCCGCAGGTGGGCTCAATCACATAAGTCGACCCGCCACCAGTCGTGGGGTCATGCCGTTAGCCGAGCTACGCATCCTGCAACCACGCCCCTTGG
Organism: Acidimicrobiales bacterium; assembly: GCA_024641625.1. Lineage (GTDB taxonomy): Bacteria > Actinomycetota > Acidimicrobiia > Acidimicrobiales > SZUA-35 > JAHECQ01. The sequence continues at coordinate 1,637 of JAHECQ010000470.1, forward strand.
TCACGCGGCCCGGGCCTCGAGACAGCGAATGTGGCCGTCTCGGAGCCCGTAGTAGACCAGCGTGAGGACTTTGCGGGCCGCCGCTACCCGTCCTTTGTTCACTCCCCGGCGTTCGGCGACTTGCCGGTAGAACTCTTTGATCGGGGGGCCGCCGTGGTTCTTCGAGACGGCCTCGATGGCGGCCCAGCGCACCAGCCGGGATCCTTGTTTGGTGATCGACCCCCGTCTCAGTTTGGTGTCCGATTCCCGGTGGCGGGGCGTGAGCCCGGCCCACGAACACAGATGCCGGGGCGAGGGGAAGCGGCCCACTTCACCGATCTCGGCCACGAACACTGCGGCGGTGACCTTGCCGATCCCATGGATGGCTTGGATGGCCTCATAGCCCGGGTCACCATTGAA
>JAHECQ010000470.1:2045-3389 GCA_024641625.1 Acidimicrobiales bacterium
CTGAACCGGAGATGGATGCGGGTGTCGAGTTCGGCGATCTCTTTGCTGTACGCGTCGATCAACTCCCGCAACGACTCGAGGCGGACCTCGAAGGCGTCGGCCATCCGAGTGTCCTCCAGCCACGCGGTGCCGCCGAGGCCCCACAGGCCCTCCGGGGGGATCAAACCTTCCTTGCCCAACACCGAGTGGATCTGGGCTTTGAGACCAGAACAAAGTTGCATCAGCTTGTGACCGGTAGCGGACCAGCTCGCGCAGCTCACGCACCGCCCCCGGCGCTATCCACGACTCCGGCAACCGGCCCATCCGCAACAGGTCAGCCAGCAGAGTGGTGTCCCGGTCATCGTTCTTGACCCGCCGGTTCTCGAACGCCGCGATCCCCAACGGATGAGCCAGACGCACCCGACCCCCGACCTGGGCCACAACATCGGCGGCCCAATACCAGCCCCAGGTCGCTTCGATCACCACCTCCGGAGCCTCACCGGCCTTGCAGACCGCGGCCGCCAGATTGGCTGGCGTGTTATCGATCCGCCGCGACGAGAGCTTCTCGCCATTCGGGTCCATGATCACCACCACCGATCGACGGCGATGCAGATCCTCACCCACGTAACGTGTCAAGGCCTCCCTGCTTGTCGAGCATCCAAGACCTGAGTGTCACTCAGGGCCCGGGAGCGGGGAGGCCCCGCTCCTCATCGCATCACCTTGCGGGCGGTGGTGTCGGCCGATGCAGTGGGCGCGTTATGGGGCGGCCGATGTGACCAAGCGGATCTCACATCGCGGTCCACTGGCTCGGACGAGGCGGCGGTCTCCGGTTACGAGCGCACAGTTCAGGGCTTCTGCGAGGGCGACGTAGATGGCGTCGTAGGCGGTGACGTTTGCCCGCAGCTCATAGACACGCCCGAGGAGTGGAACGGCTGGGTAGCGGCGAATCGGCAGCGCTGCCAGATCGTCGAGTGCCGCGGCGAAGCGGCGGGCGGTGACGGTCTTGCCGATCCATCGCTTTCGCAGCACGGCAGCAGTCTCGGCGTCGGCGAGATCGGGTATCGCGGCGTCGCCGGCGGCTGCGAGCAGAGCGCGTACCTGGTCGCCGTCAGGCCCATCATCACCGACGAGGTTCGCGAGGACCGATGCGTCGAGGACGATCACCGCTGGGGGCGTTCGGAGTCGAGGTCCTCGACCGCTTGGTTCAGACCGACCTGGCCGCCGTCGCGTCGTGCGATGCGGTCGAGGATCTCCTCGAGGGTTGGGGTGTTGGCGAGTCGGGTGAGTTCGGTGGTGAGGTATTGCTGGAGTGAGATACCGGCCTTACGTGCTCGTTCGGTGAGCTGGCGGTGGGTGTCGTCGGGG
>JAHECQ010000471.1 GCA_024641625.1 Acidimicrobiales bacterium
GGTCAGCGACCTGACCGACGAACGCGCAGCCATCGTCTCGACCGGCCTCACGGGCGCTGTTCCCCGAGCGAGCGACCAGCCCTCGGCCAAGGAGAAGGACTCGCCGCAGCACGGCTTCGCACAACCTCAGGTCGAGCACCGACAGATCGAAGATCTCGCACGCGAGCGCGATGCTGCGCGACGGACCCAGAGCGCTCTCGAGGATCGCCTCGTATCGCTCGAAGCCGAGTTGCGGCAGGCGAAGACGGCTCTCGAGGAGATGCAGTCGCAGCACCGATCCATGGAGGAAGCGCTGCGGGTTGCCGATGAGGAGGTCGACCGCTCCCGAGCGCTCATCGACGAGCTCCGCAACCAGCGGGAGGAAGCCGAGCGGGCGCTGTCTGGTGCGCTGGCCGAGCGAGATGCCCTGATCGACGGTGAATCGGCACTCAAGGACGAACTCGATGAGATGATGGCCGAGCGCGACGCTGCGCTGGGCCGGCTCGAGCAGACATCGTCCGAGCGCGATAGCTGGCTGGCCGAGCGAGATGGGCTGAAGACCGAGCTCAGTTCGCTCCGCAGCGATCAGGCCGGCCTTCGGGAGCAGTTGCGCAGGGTGGACGACGGCCGGGCAACGCTCGAAGCCGAGCTGGCCGATGTCTCGGGCAAGTGGCAGCGACTCCAATCCGAGGCTGCGAGCCTCAACCTGAGCAACGCTGAGCTCGAGCAGGAACTCGATCAGATGCGTCGCGTTCGTGAATCCGCGAATGCCGAGCGTCGAGCGTTGTTCGACGATCTGGCTGCGCAGCTCGGCCGGGTGGAAGCGGAACGGGACCTTCTGGCCTCACAGCTCGAGCTGGCCAACGCCCGTCTGCACGGCACGCGGTCGGCCCTGGAATCGGCCACCCGTTCGGTCAACGACGAATTCGACTCCTGTGAGCATGCATTCGGCGAAACCACCCAGGCGGTGGCGGCGGTCAACGCTGCGGTCACCGAAGCCACCCGACGGCTGGACCTCCTGGCCGGAGCCATGGACTCCGGAGCCCCCGAAGCGTCGCTTCCCGGACTGACCATCGAAGGGTCCACGCCCGGACGACCCGCAACCGAGACAGACGACGAATCGAACGAGATCGACGGCGCCGGCATGCTCGACCTCGACGTCGAGCGCTACGAGCCCTCCAGCTTCGATCCGGTCGAGTTTGCCCAGACGGAGTTCGGCCAGACCGAGTCGGGTAGCTGGGTGCCGGATGCTCCGCTGCCCAAGCCACTCTGGGCCAACGACTCCTCCTGGGGTCATCGCGAGCTCCGTGACGATGGGGTGAACCCCGACGACCCGTTCGCCTCCGCCAGTGCCCAGTTCGCCAGTAGCTCCGATCTCGACACCGTGCTGGCCTCCTACGGGCTGGGTGTCGCCGATCTGCCGGCGGGCGGAAGCGCTCCCCGCCGCGAGGATCCTGTGTCGGCTGATCCGGTGTCGTCTGATCCCGTGTCGACGGACACAGCACCGATCGCAGCTTCGGCAGCCGACGCGCCCATCCGAGCCACCGTGCCCGCAGTGCCCGCCGACAAGGGGGTCCGTTCCCAGGAGGCCCCGATCTCCGGCGATCCGCTCGCCGTCGCCCGCCACACCGTCGTCACCCAGGACGTGGTGCTCCTGATCGATGGCGATCCGGCCGCTGACATGGGCTGGCCGATGCTCGATCACAAGGCGCGTCGTGACGCGCTGGTCGGCAACCTCGGGGATCTGGTCGGCGACACCGGCGCAGCCGTCGACGTGGTGTTCAGCGGACGCGTGGCCGGCGACGAGGCACTGCCCTCGGCCCCGGCGGTTCGGGTGCGGCTCACCAACTCCGATCTCGAGCCCTCGGATGCAATCTCGGATCTGGTCGATGCCTATCCGCTCCAGTGGCCGGTGGCGGTCGTCACCGACAACCCTGCGCTGGCGGCCATGGCCCGGTCACGGGGTGCGGCGGTGTTGGACAGCGGGCAACTGCTCGATCTCTTCATCGCTGCCTGAGAAGGCTGGCCGCCGCCCATCACCGGCCCTAGTGTCCAAGGCATGCGCCTCGGGCTTTCCCTCACCAGCAGCTACTCCGGTGTCACCGGACCGGAGGTGGTGCAGACGATCATCGATCGGACTCGAGCTGCGGCCGAGGTCGGCCTCGACCATCTGAGTCTCGGCGATCACCATTCGGTCGGCACCGGGTCCCACTACGTGCAGAACGTGCCGATGATCGGCCGGTTGATGGCCGAGTGGCCCGACGATCGACCGATCGGCTTGTTGTTCCTGCTGCCACTGTGGAATCCGGTGCTGGCGGCCGAGCAGGTCGGGACCCTGGCGTGCATGACCAACGCCCGCTTCATCATCCAGACGGGTATCGGTGGCGGTCGCTCGCAGTTCGCAGGGATGGGAGCATCCCTGGTCGGTCGCGGTCGACGCACCGACGTGGCGATCGACATCATGAACCGTCTCCTCGCAGGCGAGACCGTCGACAACGAGGAGCTCGGTCTCCGAGGATCGGCGATCTCGCCCCGGCCACCTCGTCCCGTCGAATGGTGGATCGGCTCGGGGATGGGCGACGTCCCTCTCGAGCGGGCAGCCCGAGTGGGTGACGCCTGGTACGTCAGTCCGGGCCATCCGATCGTCGCTCTCGCCGAAGGCATCGCCAAGTACCGGGAACGATGTGCAGCACACGGCACCACCCCACGCGTGGCGCTGCGGCGGGACATCTTCGTGGCCGATGATGACGCCGAGGCCGTGGAGACCGGCAAGGCCCTTGTTGCGTCGGGGTACCGTGGGATGGCAGAGGACGTGTTGGTGTTCGGTGGCGTCGAGCGGGTGATCGAGGCCCTGACCCCATTCGTCGAGCTGGGCGTCGATGACATCGTGGCCCGCACATTGAGTGTTGATTCAGCACGGGCTGTGAGATCCGTCGAACTTCTTGGCCTGGTCCGGGAACACTTGGCGTCCCTGGGGAGTTGACTTCTGACGTGACGATGGCCGAGACGAACCAGGTGAACCTGCTCGAACCAGCCCAGCTGCGTCAACGCTTTTCCGACGTCCGCTGCCAGACCGAACGTCTGGCTCAGCCGCTGTCGGCCGAGGATCAGACCGTCCAATCCATGCCTGATGCCAGTCCCGCCAAGTGGCACCGAGCCCATGTCACGTGGTTCTTCGAGACGTTCGTCCTCGAACCACACCAGGAATGCTTCGAGCCCTATCGGGCCGAGTACAGCTACTTGTTCAACAGCTATTACGAGCAGGTCGGTGAGCGTTTTCCCCGCCCACAGCGAGGACTCGTCAGTCGGCCGGGTATCGATGACATCGCCCGGTACCGGGTCGCCACCGACGAGCGGGTCGAGGCGCTGATCGACCAGGCCGATGCCTCTCTTCTCGAGGT
>JAHECQ010000472.1 GCA_024641625.1 Acidimicrobiales bacterium
GGCGAATGAGCACCCGCTCGATGACCATGCCGAGAATGGCCGAGAACACCATGGCGATGATGATGGCAAGACCGATCGGCAGGCCCTGTTCGACCGAGAGTACGTAGGCGATGAACGCCCCGAACATGGCCAGCTCGCCCTGGGCGAAGTTGATGAGTGTCGTGGCCTTGAAGATGAGCACCAATGCCACGGCGACCACGGCATAGATGGCACCCAGTTCGAGGCCATCGAACAGACGTTGTAGGAACAAACCCATTGCTGTTCTCCCTTACCGTTATGCGCCGAGGTAGGCGGCTTGGATGGACGGATCGTTCTTCAGTTGCTCGGCGGGACCGCCGAGCACCACTTCGCCCGCTTCGAGCACGTAGCCGTAGCTGGCGATTCCGAGCGCCAAGTTGGCGTTCTGCTCGACGATCAACATCGTCGTGCCCTCCGTCTTGTTCAACTCGGCGAAGGTCCGGAACAAGTCCTCGATGATGAGCGGGGCCAGGCCCAGGGACGGCTCGTCGAGCAGCAACACCTTGGGGCGGGACATCAGGGCTCGAGCCACTGCGAGCATCTGCTGCTCGCCACCCGAGAGTGAGCCGGCGAGCTGATCCTTGCGCTCGGCCAGACGGGGGAACATCTCGAAGTACTTCTCGATGTCGGATTTGAGGTCGTCCTTGCGGACGTAACCACCGACTTCGAGGTTGTCCATGACCGAGAGCTCGGGGAAGGTGCCTCGGCCCTGCGGGATGTGGGCCACACCCATCTGCACGATCTCGGCGGTGTCCTTCTTCTTGATCTCGGTGCCGTTGAGCACCACGCTGCCACCGGAGTTGACGATCGGCATGTTGCACACCGCACGCAGTGTGGTGGTCTTGCCGGCACCGTTGGCCCCGAGAATGACGACCACCTCACTTTCGGCCACGTCGAAGCTGATGCCTCGCAATGCTTGGATCTGGCCGTATCGGGCGTCGACGTTCTCGACGGTGAGGATGATCTCTCCCCGATCTCCGTTGCTACTGCTCATTGGCTGAACTCCCCAGGTAGGCCTCGATCACGTTGGGGTCTGCCCGCACAGCGTCGGGAAGGCCTTCAGCAATCTTCTGTCCGAAATTGAGCACCACGATCTTCTCGCTGATGCCCATCACCATCTGCATGTGGTGCTCCACCAGCAACACGGTGAGGTTGTGGTTGTCGCGCAACTGCTTGATGGTGGCACCGAGGTCGTCGACCTCGGAATGGGTGAGCCCCGATGCCGGCTCGTCGAGCATGAGCAGGCGAGGATCGCCGGCGAGGGCGCGAGCCAACTCGATGCGCTTGAGGGTGCCGAAGGGCAGGCCGGCGCAGGGATGGAAGGCCACGTCGGTGAGGTCCAGCTCGTCGAGCGCCTCCCAGGCCTTCAGCTTGAGCGCCCGCTCCTCCGAGCGAGTGCCCAGACGCAACATCGAGGTGACGAAGTTGGCCTTGGTGTTGGTGTGATTGCCGACCATCACGTTCTGCAGCACCGTCATGCCCGGCCACAGCGCCAGGTTCTGGAAGGTGCGGAACACGCCCTTCTGTGAGATCTGATGCGGGGCCAGCACGGTGAGATCGACGCCATCGAAGGTGACCGACCCCTCGGTGGGGTCGTAGATCCGGCTGACGACGTTGAACAACGTCGTCTTGCCGGCACCGTTCGGCCCGATCAGGGCGCAGATCTCGCCCTCGTCGATCTCGAAACTGAGATTGTCGAGGGCGGTGATACCCCCGAAGCGGACGGTTATGTTGCTTACTTCCAAGAATGACACGTGAGGGCGCCGGCCTTTCGAGCGTTGAGCCTGTACGAAGTTCGCACGAAGATAGACATGTGGCCTCGGTCACGTCCAGACCAAATCGCGAACCTTTTTCGAAACGGGCCGTTCGCCCAGCATTTCAGGGGATTCTTTCAAGGAGTGATCACTGCCAGATCGAGTGCGGCGTCGACCAACTCGTGCGCGCCGCTGATCGCGACGGCCTTCAACACCTCGCTGCGATCACCTCGACCGCAGGCAACCCGGGCCAAGCCTTCGAGATCCAAGTCGAGCGCACCTACCGGACCGCTGTCGCCGAGAGTCATCTCGAGCATGGCCGGTCGGGCTCCCCGAACCGAGACACGCAGCCGCCCATCGTGGGCCAGACCAGCGGCGAACCGCGTCTGCCAGGCGCTCAGGATCCGATCCTGCACCAGAGCCGACGACACACCGACCAGCCGAGGGGGTGCACCGACGGCCCGTCGGATGTCCTGCTCATGGACCCAGAGGTCGAAGACCCGGATCGGAAGCACCCTCGACAGGGGCCGCAGGCTTCCCAGCGGCGAACGCACCTCGGGGTCACCCTGATCGACCAGGCCGCGGTACTGAGCCAGACGCCGAGGCGTCATCCCTGTGAGCTCGTCGACGACGGCAACGAATGGCAACGGACGACGGATGTGAACGGTTCGCTCCATGAACGCGTCGAGGTCGGAGACAACGTGGGCCAGGGGCGGGAGATCGATCGTCGGCTCGGGGGCCCCGCCGAGCACCTGCTCGAGACCCACCATGTGAGCCACCTGATCCTGAACCGACCACCCAGGACAGTCGGTCGGGCGCGCACCGTCGACCTCCAACTCCAGATCGCCCAGCAACCTCTGGGTGTTGAGGAGGATTTCCTCAATGGCCTCCAAGAGGATGTTCCAGTCCGGTTCCGACATGCGGTCAGACTGGCACAGGTCGATCGGACGGCGCTCGATCACCCAGGGGGCCGAACCGGGGGCTTGGGTGGGGTGGCCAGAATGAAGAACACCATGCCGAGGCCGGCCATGAGCGCCAGGATCGTGAAGCCGACCCGGTAATTCCCCGTCTGGTCGTGCAGGATGCCGGCGACCAAGGGGCCGCCGGCAGTGCCGAACATCAGGATCAACGATGACACGCCCATGATCGATCCGAAGGAACTCGAGCCGAAGTAGTCGGCGCGCAGCGCTTGCATCAGCGGCCCCCGTACTCCCCAGGCAATCCCGTGCAGCGGCACGAAGGCCCAGATCATCAGCCGGTTGGTGGCGAACGTGAGGACGAGCAGGCCGGTCATGTGCCCGAGCATGGCGAGCGAGGCCAACAACCGCTTGCTCATCCGGTCGCCGAGGTAACCACCGATCACCATGCCGAAGAGCTGCGTGAAGGTGAGGCCCGCGATCACGAAGCTGGCGGCCTGATCCCCGTAGGCATGCTCGGTCGTCAGGTACAGCGCGAGGTGGGCCAACACAGCTCCGACCACCAGCAACGCGGAGGCGTGCCCGAGGGAGATCATCCAGAAGGCCCGGGTGTGCAGCGCTTCACGAGTGGTGAAATGCACGCTCGTGACCCCTTCGGCGACGAACCCCGAAGACACCTCGTCCT
>JAHECQ010000064.1 GCA_024641625.1 Acidimicrobiales bacterium
CGGCGAACATCGTCATGCGCCCACCGAAGCGGGCGGCGGCGTCCACCGAGTCATCGCTGGAGGCCACGCAATAGAACCGATCGTCGAACGAACGCTCGGGACGGGGGCGGATCTCGGCCCGGGACTGTGGGAAGTACGGCCCGTCTCCTTCGATGAAGCCGGTACGAAGCGCCTCGACGACCATCGCGGTGCCTTCGTCGTATCGGCCCCGCGACTCCTCCATGCCCACGCCGCGGAACGGCTCGTACTCTCGGCGGGACAAGCCACGACCGACGCCGAAGCGGAAACGGCCCTGGGCCAGATTGTCCAACATGGCCACTCGCTCGGCCACGCGCAACGGCTCGTTCCACGGCATGATCACCGCGGCCGTGCCGACATCGATCTGCTTGGTGACACCCACCAGGTACGAGAGCAACTGCGTGTTGTCGGGGCAGAACGAATAGCCGAAGAAATGGTGCTCGGCCGCCCAGGCCACATTGAACCCGAGCTCATCGGCCAGACGGGCCAAACCGAGTTCTTCGGCGTACACCTGACTGTCGCTGATACCTTCCCAGCCGTCACTGGCGAATGCCATCAGAATGCCTACGTCCATTGCTGATCCCCTGTCGTCGAACTTGTGAGGTGCACGCTAGCGCGGGCGGGGTGAGGGCTCCCAAGCAGGACCCGACGCTCGATCACGGGGTGGGCACCAGCACCGGCCGAACGAGCAGGGCAGCCTGGCCCTCGTTCATGCTCGATGCGTGTCGCCGTGATCGTGGTCAGACGATGATGCCGTCGTTTCTGAGTTGGTCGATCTGCTCGGTCGACAACGCCAGGATCTCGGCCAGGACTTCATCGGTGTGTTGACCGAAGACCGGCGCGTGCCCGAACCAGGTCGAGGGCGTGGCCGAGAACTTGGCCGGCGGACGGGCCGAACGGATGCGGCCGGCGGAAGGGTGGTCGGACTCGACGAGGATGTCACGATGCCGAACCTGGGGATCGTCGATCATGGTCCGGCGGGTGTTGACCGGTGCCGCCGGCACATCGGCGGACTCCATCAGCGAGACGATCTCGGCAGTGGTGAATCTGGCTGTCTCGATCACCAGTTCGTCGTTGACCAGATCGCCATTGATCAAACGCCCCTGGAGGTCGGCGAAGCGGGGGTCCTCGGCCAGGTCACTGCGTCCGAGTGCCCGGCACATCGACTGCCACTGGTTGTCGGTGGAGATGGCATAGACGATGGCCCAACCGTCTTTGGTCGGGTACAGCTTGTAGATCGAGGCGAGGTCGGGAACGTCGGACTGGTGATCGAGGTACGTATCGCCCCACATCGCGTCCGGCCACAGGAAATGGATGCTGGCATCGATCATCGCCAATTCGATGTGCTGGCCGCCGCCTCCCAGCGATCGGGCCACCAACGCAGCACAGATGGACTGGGCCGCATTCAGCGAGGTGACCTTGTCACAGACGATGGTGGCCATGAGGCGCGGTGTGCCGTCGCGGTCGGCCTGGATGCTCGGGTAGCCGGCAACGCACTGCATGGTCGCGTCGTAGGCCGGCCGCCCTGCGTAGGGGCCGTCGGGACCGAATCCGCTGATCGAGCACATGACGAGCTGGGGGAAGCGCTCGTGCAGGACCTCCCAGCCGATGCCGAGCCGGTCCATGACCCCCGGCCGGAAGTTCTGGACGACGACGTCGGCCGCCCCGAGCAGTTCGAAGAGGATGGCCCGGCCCCGGTCCTCCTTGAGGTTCAGCGTGATCGCCCGCTTGTTGCGGTTCATGGACGCCCAGAAGGCGCTGACCCCGTCCGCGCTCGGCACCGATGGTCCCGACTGTCGCACGACATCGGGTGACTGCGGCTGCTCGACCAGGATGACGTCGGCGCCCTGGTCGGCCAGGACCGAGGTGGCGAACGGACCGGAGACCACCGCCGAGAGATCGATGACGCGGATGCCGGCCAACGGGCCGGATCTACCTGATGCGGTCATCACTCGCTCAGGTCGACGCGGAAGAACGCGAAGTCGTCGCCGCGTGGCTCGACGGCCACCTGCAGGATCTGTCCGAGACCGACCTCGCCGGGTTTCACCCCCCGGAGATCGCCCACCAGCCGAGGGCCTTCGTCGAGCTGCACCACGGCGGTGATGTACGGCAGGTCCTCGACCCAGGCCGGGTCGACCGTGAAGTGGTTGATGGCCATCGAATAGAGGTGGCCTCGGCCAGAGACCGGCGCGAACTCGTAGCGCTTGGAATGACAGCTCGGGCAGTACCACCGTGGAGGATGTCGGTACGTGCCGCAGTCGCTGCAGCGCTGCAGGTGGACGATGCCCGTCCTGACGCAGGCCTGGTGGAATTCGAGGTTCTGGCCCTCGGGAGTGGGCACGTACTTCTTTGCTCCGGCCTTGCGTTGGCCGGTCTGATCCTGCTCGGTCGACATTGCTTCCCCTCAGCCTCTCGCCAGAATGGCGATGCTTCCGTCTCCCAGGTCGCCGTAGCCGGTGACAACGCCGAGTTCGGCGTCGGTCACCTGGGCTGCGCCGGCTTCGTGGCGCAACTGCCTGGTTGCCTCCACGATGTGGTTGAGTCCCCAACAATGTCCCTGGGACAGCAGGCCGCCGTGGGTGTTCATCGGGTAGCGGCCACCGAGCCCGATGTTGCCGTTCGACACGAACTCACCGGCGCCGCCCTTGTCGCACATGCCGATCGCTTCGAGTTCCATCAGCACGACGTAGGTGAAGCAGTCGTAGATCTGCAGGAAATCCATCTCGGCCGGCTTCACCCCGGCCATGGCGAAGGCCCGGGGCGCGGCCGAATCGAGACCGAGTTTCAACATGTCGGGTCGGTTGGTGATCTCATCGGCCGGATACGGATGCCCCTCGGCACCGCCGAGGTACAGCACCGGCGTGTGTCGCAGATCCTTGGCTCGTTCGGCCGAGGTCAGCACGACGGCGGCTGCACAATCGGTCTCGAGGCAGCAGTCGAGTTTGCGCATCGGTTCGGTGATGTAGGGCGAGGCCAGGTAGTCCTCCATCGTCATCGGGCGACCACCCATGAGCGCCTTGTCGTTGAGGTGTGCGTGCTCGCGGCAGGTCAGGGCGACCTGGGCTGCCTGTTCTGGCGTGATGCCGTAGAGATCGACGTAGCGCTGGATGTACATCGAGTACCACTGCACTGCGGATCGCACTCCGTAGGGGGCGTAGAAGTTCCGGCTCACGTCGATGAACGGGCCTGGATCCATGCGCCGCTTGGAACGACGAGCGTCGGGTCGTGGGCGCATGGCGGAATATCCGTTCCAACCCACGGTGACCACCACGTTGGTGGCGATCCCCGAGGCGATGGCCATCGCCGCCGACTGGAGTGCCGCGGTCGGACTGGCGCCGCCCATGTGCACGGTGACGGCGTAACGGATCTCCGAGGCGCCGAGATTGGCGGCGATCTCCTCGGTGGAGATGAAGCCGGGCGGGGGGATGATGCCGTCGATGTCGCTGGGATCGATGCCCGAATCCTGGATCGCTCGCATGCACGCGTCCAGCACCAGCTCGGGCACGCTCTCGTCGGCTCCTCGGACGTAGTCGGTTTCGGCGACCCCGACGATGGCGGCCGCTCCTGAGATGTTCATGGCGCTCACGGTCCGACTCGTTGCATGAACTTCTCGAGTGCTCCGATGTGCTCGGCGGGGCTGTTCAGGTTCGGTGCCGGGGTGTTGGACCAGGCCGACGTGGTGCTCATGGTGTTGACACAGAGGTGACTGATGTCGGCCTCCCTGGCCTCCTGGGCCAGAGCATCCCATTTCGATTCTCCGAGACCGAACGGAATCGTCAGCTCGATCGGGAAGGTGGCGGCGTCGCGACCGGCGGCCGAGACGGCTTCACGAAGCTCGTTGGCCTGGGCGATCGTCTTGCCTCCGGCACTGGCGAAGGTGAAGCCGTCGCCGATGCGAGCTGCTCGGCGAACCGCCACCTTCGAGAAACCACCGAACCAGATCGGGATCGATCGGGTCGGCCTCGGCTTGATGCCCGCGCGGTCGACACGGTGGAACGGACTGTCGTGCTGCACCACATCGTTGGTCCACAAGGCTCGCAGGAGTTCGATCTGGTCATCGAATATCCTGCCCCGGTCGGCCCACTCGACGCCGAGCGACTCGTATTCGACGTGGTTCCATCCGGTGCCGACCCCCAGCCGCAATCGGCCACCCGACAAGACGTCGACCTCTGCCGCCTGCTTGGCCACGAGGGCCGTCTGGCGTTGGGGCAGGATGATGACCGCCGTCTCGAATTCGATCGTCGTCGTGACGCCGGCGAGGTACCCGAACATGACGAACGGTTCGTGGAAGGCGTCGTGCTCGGTGTACGGGCCCCAGAGCTTGGGCTCGCGTCCAGCATGCTCGGCGCCGAGCACGTGATCGTAGGCGATGATGTGCGAGTAGCCGAGCGACTCGGCCGCTTGGGCCCAGTCCCGAATGGCGAGTGGGTCGTCGCCGATCTCGCAGGTGGGTAGTACCGCTCCGAACTTCATGACGTCACCCTTGCACAACGGGCGTCGAGTCACCCAACCGTCCGCCCGCAACCGCTCGTCGGCAACGTCGCATCATCGCTCGACCTGGCCAACTGAGTGCAGCAAGGCCCTCCCAGCAGGTGGCAAGTGCACGCGGTTCGAGTTCTTGGGGATGCTGAGACCGGCGATGTCGTGGGGCGTTGCGATGTCGTGGGGCGTTGCGATCAGCGAACCCAGCAGCCGGGCCGGTTCGTGCGGTAGCCCAGCGCTCGGTAGGTGGCATCGACCAGCGACTGTCCCCGCTCGTTCAGCATCATGCCGGGACCCTGCCGGTTCATGATGTACCCGAACGACAGGCCACAGTCGGGATCGGCGAACCCGATGCTGCCGCCCGCGCCGACGTGACCATAGGCGTGGCGGCCGAGGATGACCGAGTCCCGTGCCCCTGGGGCACCGCCGCGATTGTCCATCGAACACATGAAACCGAGCCCGAATCTGGTCGGCATGCGAAGAATGGCGTCGATGCTGCTGGCCCCGGCCACCGACGACGCCCGAATGATCGCGTCGGGCGACAACAGCTCGCCTTCACTGGAGGCCAGAGGTGTGTACAACGCCGCCAGCCCTCGAGCCGATGTTGTTCCGTTGGCCCCACCGATCTCGGCCATCCAGGAGTCGGGAGCGTTGGCGTTGAACCCGCCGCCATTGAGGAACGCAAGGGCTTGCATTCCCTTCCGGTCGGCCTTGATGGCTTGGGTGAAGCTCGATGAATAGCCGGGCTCGGGCCGCCAGACCGAGACTCGTGCCATTCGGTGGTGTTCGGATTCGGGCAACCCGATCCAGAAATCGGCCCCGGCCGGCTCGGCGATCTCCTGGCGGAAGAAGGTGCCGAGCGATCGTCCGGAGACCCGCCGGACGATCTCACCGACGGTCCAACCGAAGGTCAACATGTGGTAGCCGTTGCGAGTGCCCGGCTCCCACCACGGCTCGGTCTCCTCGAGGGCTCCGACCATGGTGTCCCAGTCGGCGCATGCATCGTCGGCGAGCCGATGGCGAATGGCGGGCAGCCCGATCGAATGATCGAGCGTCATGCGAACCGTTGCCCCTTGGCGGGCCGCCGGCAGCTCGGGCCAGAGGTCGGCCAACGGGGCGTCGAGATCGAGCTGTCCTCGATCAGCCAGCAGATGAGCGCAAGTCGCGGTGGCGCCCTTGGTGCAGGAGAAGACAGTGACCAGCGTGTCGGCCTGCCAAGGGCGTCCATCTCGGCTCGCGGTGGTCCCGCCCCAGAGATCGACCACCGTCTCCCCGTTGATGCGCACGTTGATGGCCGCGCCCAATTCGTCGCGCTCGCTGAAGTTGCGTGCGAACTCCGCGGCCACTTCCCTGAAGCCGTCGGCGTAGTCGCCCTGGACGTCGGGGGTGTCGGTGGGGTCGGTCATGCCGGTAGCTCCCCGTCGTTGAACGCCTTGAGCGCAGCGTGCAGGCCGTGCTCGCGGATGTAGGCATTGATCTCCCTGACCGCCGGCGAGGCGTGGGCGATGGCATCGATCTCGACGGCCTGGAGCAGAGCCTCGCGGAATCCCTGGATCTCCTGGATGCGATTGGCCGACTGCTTCTGCAGGGCCAAGATCTCCTTGGGGGTCCGGGCGACCTTGGCCACGTACTCGGCGACCACCCGGTCGAGCTGGTCTGCCGGTACCGCGTGATTGAACAGACCCCATTCGGCTGCGTCGGCACCGGTGATCATGTCACCGGTCGGGAAGAACAACTCCTTGGCTCGCTTGGGGCCGCACATCCACACCCAGATCGAGGCCACGTAGCCGGCGCCCAGAGGGAGCTGAGGCGTCCCCACCTTGGTGTCCTCGGCTGCGAAGGTGACATCGCAGATACCGGCCAATTGGGTGCCCCCGGCCAGGCAATAGCCATGGACCTTGGCCACCACCGGGAGCGGGAGGTCCCAGATCCGGAGCCAGTTCCGCATGATCCGCTCGAGGCCTGCCCGATCACCGGTCACTCCCCCGCCCCCGGTGCCGCCGACGGTGATGTCGTAGCCGGTCGAGAAGGCTCGACCTTCGCCTTGGACTACGGCGACGTGAATTCCCGGGTCGGCTGCGGCCTCCTCGAGGGCCGCCAGGAGCTCGGTTTGCAGCTCGAACGAGATGGCGTTCAGTTTCTCGGGCCGTCGCAGGGTGACGGTGGCCACCCGGCCTTCGGTCTCGTATCCAACCGTCTGGTACATGGGCGTCTCCTTGATCGACAGGGTGGTGGGGGCTGGGTGCTCGGGGGCTGGGGAATTGGTGCCGGGGAATTGGGGCTGGGGCGTCAGGTCGGGGTCGTCGGCAGGGCGAGCGACCGGCCGCTCACTCAGAGCAGGGCGATGGCGTTGCCCGGGGAGCCGAGCGCGTTCGGAATGCGAAGCGGGGCCGCCACGAAAAAGAACGTCGAGCGCTGCTGGGCGTGGCAGGCGGGCGCCAGCTGTTCGAAGTCGAACATCTCACCCAATGCCATCCCCAGCGTGGGCAGCAGTCGTCGATGCAACGAGCCGATGGCCGGATCTCCCGGCACCACCTCGATGGCCGGATTGTCACAGCAGATCGCAGCCGGATGGGCGTTCCACAGGAAGCGGGCCATCTCCTCACCGGCGATCAGGCCGGAGAACGTGGGCGACGCGGCGTAGGAGGCTCGCTGGTCCGCAGCGAGGCCGAAGTACCCGCTGCTCCACGCCGTGCGGATGCACAGGACGTCGCCGACCTCGAGGACGACGCCCTGATGGTCGAGGGTGGCTTCGAGGTCGGTGGCGGTGATCGCTCGCCCGCCCAGCGGGTCGTAGTCGCCCTGGGTCTGCAACCAGCGGGCAACATCGATCAACACTCCCCGCCCGGCGATTCCGTGCTCGGCCCAATGATGCACACCGAGGCCGTTGGGTCCGGCGGTGGGGTCTTGCAGCCGTCCACCCCAGTAGCCGTGCTCGCGACAGCGAACGTGATTGAGTCCGTCCCATTGGGTGGAGCCCTGGAGGTGGAAGTTGTCGACCCGGTCGTCCATCTCGTTGCGACTGAGGGCGAACACGACGTGGGAGAAGGGCTGGCGCCCGAACAGCGGCGGGTCGGGGAGATCGAGCGGCAGATCGAGTGAGATCCGCTGCCCGGTTCGCACGAGTGTTGCCGCGGCTGCCGTGCGCTCGGGCGTGAGGAGGTTCATCGAGCCGAGGACGTCGTCGCGCCCGAAGACATCCCAGGCGTGACGAAGGTCCATGCCTTCGAGCTGGGGAAGATCATCGAAGTCGGGTAGGTCGTCGGTGGCCACGGTGCCCCCATTCGTTGACGTTCGGGCAGGGGTCTCTGTCCGAGTCGACTCAGCTTGGCCCGGAGGAGGTCATGCGAGCAAAGGCACGATGGCCGAGTAGCCGACGACGAGTCCGATGCCCTCGCCCCTGGTGAGGAAGAACCGTCGCCGCATGAGCAGCAGGGCGGTCACCGACGAGGCCATCATGAGGACCATTCCCAGCCCGAGGATCGATGGATCGACGAAGGCGCCGGGAGCCAGAAAGCCGACGGTCGCGCCCACCGCCAACGAGTTCAGGAGATTCGAGCCCAGCAGGTTGCCGATGATCAGATCGCTGTCCTGGCGACGGGCTGCCTGGACGCAGGTGACGATTTCCGGCAGGGAGGTACCGATGGCCACGAGGGTCAAACCGACGAAACCACCCGAGATACCGGCGGCGTCGGCGAGCCCGACGGCCGCCCACACCAGGAGTTGGGCGCCGGCGAGGGTGCCGATGAGACCCAGGACGGTTCTGATGATCTCGGTGCGCAGCGGGATGGCATCAGCACCTTCGAGAAAGTGTTCGACGTCCTCCTCGAGCTCGACCGAAGGCGGTGGCGAGGTACGCATGATGACCACGAGAACCACCACCATGGTGACCGCGAGGATGATTGCATCGACAGAGCCCAAGCCATCCTGAGCGAGCACTGCGAACAGCAACATGGCCCCGACGGCCGTCGGTGCTTCCCGACGCAGAGCGGCCGAGGAGATGGCCAACGGACTGATGACCGCCGCCAGGCCCAGCACCAGCGTGAGGTTCGCCAGGTTCGACCCGACGATGTTGCCGATGCCGATGTCGGCGTTGCCTCCGGCTGCTGCGATGCCGGACACGATCATCTCGGGCGCCGAGGTGCCGAAACCGATGATCACCGCGCCGATCAGGACCTTCGAGAGGCCGAATCGCCGTGCCACCTCCGATGCACCGACGACGAAGTGGTCCGACCCCGTCGTCAACAGGCCGAGCCCGATGAGCGCGGCCACGATTCGCAGGTAGATCACTGATGACTCCTCGGTGGGGAGGTGGAGGGTTCGAGGTGAGGGACGCCAGAACGGTAGCGTGTCCGTCCAATGAGTCTCCCGCGATCTTCTCTGTCGGACCGTTCTCTTCGTCATGCATTGACCTTGACCCCCGGGGACGGACCGGCTCGTGACGGTGCGATGGTCTTCGGGGCCGAGGTGACCGAAGGCTGGGATGTTCGAGGTGTCCCTCACGGGGGCTTCCTGTTGGCGCTGGTGTCGGCGGCAATGGAGGCCGCAGTCCCGCAACCGCATCCGTTGTCGGTGAGCGCCACCTACCTGGCAGCCCCGGCGTTCGGTGACGTCGAATTGCACGTCGAGACGGTGAGGATCGGCAAACGCCAGAGCACGGCTGCGGTGCGACTGGTGCAGGACGGGGTTGAACGAGTTCGAGCGGTGGGGACCTATGGCGTGCTTCCCGACACCGACCCGGACTACCCCTCAGGAGCCCAACCACCCCCGGCGCTACCTGACCCCGAACACTGTCTGTCACCGTCGGTGGTGGCCCAGGCCGAGGGCGAGTCGATCCGGTTGCACGAGCACCTCGACCTCCGCCTCGACCCCGTCACCGGATGGATCGATGGCCGCCCCCGTGGGGTGGCCGAGCTGAACGGTTGGCTTCGTCTGGCTGACGGCACGGCACCGGATCCGGCGGCACTGCTCATGTTCTCCGATGGCATGCCCCCTTCGATGTTCGAGGTGACCGGCCGCACCATCGGGCATGTGCCGACGCTCCAGCTGACCACGCACCTGTTCGCACTTCCGACAGAGGGATGGGTCGTCGGCCAGTGCCGCACCCGGATAGTGAACGGCGCGTTGGTCGACGAGGACGGCGATCTCTGGGACTCCGAGGGTCGACTCGTGGCCACCACCCGACAGCTGGCCCTCCTCATTCCGCCCCGGGTCTGACCCGGGGCGCCCACCACAGCACCCCACCGAGCCAAGCAACCGACCAACGCAGTAGCCAGCCAACGTCAGGAGGGCCCATGACTGCCCGCTTCACCGATCCGCCGAACCCGAACGTCCCCCGCCTCGGTATTGCCCTCAGCTTCCAGCGTCGCCCCGACCTGGGGGAATCGTTCGAGCAGGCGTATCGAGAGGGTCTCGAGCTGGCGGCCGAGGCCGATCGGTTGGGGATCGACGAGATCTGGTTGGCTGAACACCATGGCGAGGAAGATGGCTACAACCCATCGCCGATGGTGGCAGCCGGTGCCATCGCCGCGGTGACCTCCCGGGCCCGGATCTGCTTCGGGATCGCGCTGGCGCCGCTGCAGGGGCACCCGCTTCGGATCGCCGAAGACCTCGCGGTGGCCGACAACTTCTCGGGCGGACGAATCGAGCCGGGATTCGGCCAGGGGTACCGCCCCGAGGAGTTCGCGGCCCAGGGCGCCGACTACTCACGTCGGACCCGTGCTTTTCGTGAGTGCCTCGACATCATCGATGTCGCGTGGGGCGGCGAGCGGTTCGACTACGAGGGCGAGATCCATCGGGTCGAGGGTGGCCTCCTGCGTCCGTTGCCCCTTCGACCATCCCAGCGTCCGCCGCTCTGGCTCGGTGCTGCGGCACCGCGGTCTCGGGCCCGCGGCGTCAGACGCGGTGCGGGGCTGGTCATCGCGCCGTTGACCGCCATCGATCACACAGCCCGTCAGTTTGCGGCTTATGAGGCCGAGGCTGCCGCCGCCGGCATCACCGACTATCTCCCCCATGCCCTGTACCGCGAGATCGAAGTGGGCGATACCGACGAGGAGGCGCTGGCGAACCTCGAGCCGTTCCTCGAGCATGTGTACCGGGTGCAGTACGCCCCCGAGCGAACCGGTCTCACGTACCGTGATCCGGCGACGGGCGAGAGCAGGCGGCTGACCTCCGACGATCCTTATTACCTGTCGCGTGAGTTCATCGACGACCGTTGGGCGATCGGCAGCGCGGCGCACTGCGCAGCCATGATCGACCGATGGCTCGACGCGATGCGTCTCGATCGGCTGATCTTCCATCCCAAGCCCGCCGGCCGACCATTGGCGGACGCGGTCCGCGCCATGGAGCGAGTCGTGGGGGAACTCTGGCCCCTGCTCGCTCGACGACGCGGCCGCTGAGCGATCTCAGCCGGCGAACTCCTCGACCAGATGCTGATGTCGTTCGACGAACCGGCGGTGCCCATCAGCTTCGTCGGGAGCACTGAAGACCACCCGGGTGATGCCACTCCGGGCGTACCGTTCGATGGTGGCGGCATCGGGCGCCCCGAAACTGTAGATCGAGATCGGGATGGTGTCGGGGTCGCGATCGGCCTGTGTCGCGGCATCGCGGAACCACTGCACGCCCTGGGCGACGTCGCGGAATCCCACGTCGATCGGACACCACTCGTCGGCGTACTCGGCGACATGGCGAAGGCCGACGCGACCCTGGCATCCCATGAGCACCGGTGGCCCGCCGGCCTGCACCGGTTTGGGGTAGACCCATGATGGTTCGAAGTTCACGAACTCGCCGTCGAATCCCGCTGCGTCCTCGCTCCACAGCGCTCGCAACGCGGCGATCGTCTCCCGCATGGCGTTGTATCGCTGGGCCCAGGGAACCGTCGAGACATTCGCCAGCTCCTCTCGATTCCAGCCGACGCCAACCCCGAACTGGAAGCGACCACCGGCGATGTCGTCGAGGGTGGCGACCGACTTCGCCAGATCGAGGATCTCGTGCTCGAGTACCAGGCACACGCCGGTGACCACCTTGATGGCGCTCGTCGCCTGGGCGGCCGCCGCCAGGGACACGAACGGGTCGCGCATGTGCCAATACAGACGCGGAAGCTCGATGCCGCCGGGATGTGGTGTCTGTCGACTGGTCGGAATGTGGCTGTGCTCCCCCACCCACAACGAGTCGTAGCCTCGCTGCTCGAGGTCGACCGCCATCTCGGCGGTGGGTATGCCGTAGGAGGAATTGGGTGATGCAAGGCCGATCTTCATGATCATGCTCCTTCGGTGCAGGTGTGCGTTCGGTGTGAGTGGGATCGAGCGTCCGCTCCGGGCAGGTCGCTCAGTCCCAGAGCAGGCCGCCGTCGACGTTCCACGACTGCCCGGTGACGTTTCGTGCCGCGTCGGAAGCGAGGTACACCGCAAGCAGGGCGATGTCCTCGGGCTCATTGACGCGACGTAGCGGGATACCTCGAACGGCCTTTGCCTCGGCTTGTTCCCTGGTCCCGCCATTGCGCTCGACGAGTTCGTCGATGACCTGATCGAACAAGGCGGTGCGGGTGACGCCGGGGCAGATCGAGTTGACGTTGATGCCATGGCGAGCGAGCTGCGATGCGGCGATGCGGGTCATGGCGATGACTGCGCCCTTGGTGCCGGCGTAGGCAACGTTGGAGGTGCCGCGGTAGCCCTTGCCGGCCACCGATGCGATGTTCACGATGCGGCCTGCGTTCTGCTCGCGCATCACGACGGCCGCGGCCTGCATGAGGAAGAACAGGCCGCGGGCATTCACCGAGTAGATGCGATCCCAGTCGGCTTCGGTCACGTCGAAGAAGCCGAGGCTCTTGGTGACCCCGGCGTTGTTGACCAACACATCGAGACGGCCGTGGCGGCTGATGACCTCATCGACCAGGCCTCGGCACTCCTCGACTCGGGCGACGTCTGCCTTGATGAAGCTCGACGTCCCGCCCAGAGCATCCATGACCCGACGACCGGCCGCGTCGTCGATGTCGGCCCCGACCACGATGGCGCCTGCGTCGACGAATGCACGGGCGATGCCGGTGCCCATGCCGGCGCCGATCCCGGTGACGAGGGCGACCCTGCCGTCCAACTGGTCCGACATCTAGCGCACCGCACCCGAGGAGCGAAGTGCCT
>JAHECQ010000473.1 GCA_024641625.1 Acidimicrobiales bacterium
GCAAGATCACCGACCGGCTCTATTCGGGGGACCGTCGGCATCGTCTCGATCAGGAGCTGATCCTGGGAGTCGGCGGGGTCCGCGCCCTTCGGGCCTTGGGGATCGCTCCGCTTGTCTTCCACCTGAACGAGGGCCACGCGTGCTTCTTGCTGCTCGAGCTCCTCGGAGAGTTGGTCGACACGGGGATGACCCTGTCGGCGGCCATCGAATCGGTGCGCCGCCAGACGCTGTTCACTACTCACACCCCGGTGCCCGCCGGCATCGACCGATTCGATCGTTCGCTCGTCGAACCCGAGCTCGAACCGTGGGCGGCGCGGTTGGGCACCACGACCAAGACGCTGCTCGACTGGGCCGTGCTTGCCTCCGACGGCCCGGACAAGCCATTCAACACCGCGGCGCTGGCGCTCGAGCTGTGCGACAGGGTCAACGGCGTCAGCCAGTTGCATGCCACGGTCAGTCGCCAGCTGTTCGCCAGTCATGCGCGGTCGGCCGGGATCGTGGGTATCACCAACGGCGTGCATGCCCGCACGTGGGTCAGCCCGCCGCTCCAGCAGCTCTACGACGAGGCGCTGGGTGCCGGTTGGGACAACGGTGATGCAGCGGCGTGGGCTCGGGCCAAGGACCTCGACGCGGGGCGTCTCTCGGAGGTTCGGGCCGAGGGCCACCAGGCGCTGGTCGATCTGGTCGAGCAGACCACCGGCGTCTCCCTCGACCCGCAGGGGTGCATCATCGGCTTCGCTCGCCGGTTCGCCACGTACAAACGCGCTGCGCTGTTGCTGCGCGACCCCGACGGCCTCGAACAGGCCCTGGAAGCCGGCGCCCAGTTCGTGTTCGCCGGAAAGGCTCACCCCGCCGACGACGACGGCAAAGCGGTGCTGGCCGAGCTTGCCGACTTTGCGGCCTCCTCCTCGGCCCGCAACCGGATCGTGCTGCTCCCCGACTACGACATTCGGATCGCCCAGGCGATGTACGCCGGGTCCGATGTCTGGCTCAACAATCCCATCCGACCCCACGAGGCGTGCGGAACGAGCGGGGAGAAAGCAGCCCTGAACGGCGCCCTCAACTGTTCGATTCTCGATGGTTGGTGGGCCGACTTCTTCGTCGAGGGCATCGGCTGGGCGATACCGACGTCGGAGTTGACCGATCCTGCCGAACGTGATGCGGCCGAGGCTGCGGCCCTGCACGAGATCCTGGTCGACGGGGTGCTCCCGTGCTTCGGCACCGACGCCTGGTGGGAGATCGTCCGTACGATGCTCGTCCACCTCGGTCCGCTGGTGACCGCTGGCCGAATGGTGTCCGACTACGACGAGCGGTTCTATCGGCCGAGACGATGATCGACCGCAAGCTGATCGAGCTGGGGGATCCGTTCCCGCTGGGCGCCGAGTTCGACGGTCGAGGGACGAACTTCGCGCTCTACAGCGAGGCCGCGGATGTCGTCGAACTCTGCCTGTTCGACGACGAAGGTCACGAACATCGCGTTGTCCTGCCCGACCAGCAAGCGTTCGTGCACCACGTCTACCTGCCCGGGATCGGTCCGGGGCAGCGCTACGGCTATCGCGTGCACGGCGTGTGGGATCCGAGCATCGGCGCCCGATGCAACGCCCGCAAGCTCCTGCTCGACCCCTACGCCAAGGCCGTCGAGGGCGAAGTCGCGTGGACGGCTGCGGTGTTCGGTCACGACCTCGATGATCCGTCGCTCCCCAACCTGGCCGACAGCGCCCCGTACGTGCCTCGGTCCATCGTGGTCGATCCGGCGTTCGACTGGGGGGACGATACGCCGCCGCGAACGCGCTGGCACGAGACGATCATCTACGAGACCCATGTCCGTGGTCTCACCATGGGCCACCCCGACGTGCCCGAGGCGCTGCGCGGTACCTACGCCGGCATGGCCGCGCCGGCGGTGATCGACCACCTGGTGAAGCTGGGGGTGACTGCCGTCGAACTCATGCCCGTTCATCATTTCGTGCCCGAGGGATACCTCTCCGACAAGGGCCTCACCAACTATTGGGGCTACTCGACGGCGGGGTTCTTCGCCCCCCATGGCGGGTACTCGTCGTCGGGTCAGCGTGGCCAACAAGTCGCAGAGTTCAAACATCTCGTGCGGAGCCTGCATGCCGTTGGCATCGAGGTGATTCTCGACGTGGTCTACAACCACACGACCGAAGGCACCGAGGCAGGGCCCACACTGTCACTTCGGGGGATCGACAACGCGGCCTACTATCGATTGCCCGACGAGGACCGCAGCCGGTATCTCGACTTCACCGGCACCGGCAACACCCTCAACATGCAGCACCCGGCCGCCCTGCATCTGGTGATGGACAGCCTTCGATACTGGGTGCAGGAAATGCGGGTGGACGGGTTCCGCTTCGACCTGGCCTCCACGCTGGCCCGCGAGGCACACGCAGTCGACCGCCTGTCGGCGTTCTTCGATCTGATTCACCAAGACCCCATCATCAACCGCACCAAGCTGATCGCCGAGCCATGGGATGTGGGGCCCGGCGGCTATCAGGTCGGGAACTTCCCGCCGCTGTGGTCGGAATGGAACGGTCGGTTTCGAGACGACGTGCGCGATTTCTGGCGCGGTCAACCCGGGGCGCTCAACGAGTTCGCCTACCGGTTCACGGGGAGCTCGGACCTCTACCGAACCGGGGGCCGCCGCCCCACCGCGAGTGTGAACTTCGTGACCTGTCACGATGGCTACACGCTCGCCGACCTCGTCAGCTACGAGCAGCGTCACAACGAGGCCAACGGTGAGGACAACCGCGACGGCCACCACGACAATCGTTCGTGGAATGGCGGAACGGAGGGCCGGACCAACGATCCTGTCATCCGGGAGAACCGACGCCGGCGGGCTCGATCGCTGATGGCGACCCTGCTGCTGAGCCAGGGGGTCCCGATGATCTCGGGCGGCGACGAGATCGGCCGCACCCAACGTGGGAACAACAACGCGTACGCCCAGGACAACGAGATCTCCTGGTATGACTGGAATCGTGTCGATACCGACATGCTGGCGTTCACCCAGCGGCTGGTGGCCATGCGCCGGGCGCACCCGGTGTTTCGTCAACGGCGGTTCTTCCAGGGCGCCCGGGCATCGGGTAGTTCGCTCGACGACATCGGTTGGTTCCGCCCCGACGGCAATCCCATGACCAATGACGACTGGCACGTCGACCACGCCCAAGTGCTGTCGGTCTTCCTGAACGGCCACGCCGTGGGGGCACAAGGCCCCGGACTCGCCCGGGTCGTGGACCACAGTTTCCTGCTGCTGCTGAACGGGTCCAGGGAGTCCATCGGCTTCACCGTTCCCCACGGACTCGGCGGGGAACGATGGCGCGTGGTCCTCGATACTGCCGATGGTTCGAAC
>JAHECQ010000474.1 GCA_024641625.1 Acidimicrobiales bacterium
GATCCTGACGACGGAACTGGCCACCGGTGCCCGCTTCACCGATGTTCTGGGGTGGAGCCAGGAGGAACGAGATCTCGCCGGGGAGGCGGTGTTCCGTTTCTCCTTCGGCTCGATCTATCGGCTCCACGCCTTCAACGGCGACCCGCACCCGGGCAATTACCTGTTCACCCCCGGGGGAAAGGTCACCTTCCTCGACTTCGGGTTGGTGAAGCGGTTCACTCCGACGGAGACCGCGTTGTTCGAGCAGATGATCACCGCCATGGTGTTGCTCCGCGATCGATCCCGCTTCCGCGCTGTCATCGAGGGAGCCGGTCTGCTCGAGCGCGATGCATCGGTGTCCGACGCCGAGGTCGACGACTACTTCAGCTACTTCTACCGCTATCTGTTGTCGAGCGAGGTGGTCACCATCGACGACCGATATGCCTCGGGAGGGGTCGCCCACCTGTTCAACTCCAACGGTGAACACAGCGACATCGTGAAGCACCTCAACGTGCCCCCGGCATTCGTGATCCAACAACGGATCACCCTCGGTCTGATCGGTTTGTTGGCCGAGCTCGAGGCGTCCGGCAACTGGAGGCACGTGGCCGAGGAACTCTGGCCGTTCGTCGCTGGTCCACCGTCGACCCCCATGGGCGAGGAGATCGAGGCCTGGCGCCGTCAACGTGGCCAGAGCCGGTTTGGCATCTGATCAGGGCCGGCCGGCAGGGCGACCCGTTGTCGGCCGGACTGGTGCCGGACAATGGCCGACCGGGCAATCGTTGGGCCACGGCGGCTGAGACCCGATCGAGACCGGGGTGGCGCCCTTGGTTCGTTCCTCGATCAGCGCTCGGACCATCGCCACGAAACGAGGATCGACGCCCACCGTGGCGGCCCGCTCGAAGCCAACTCCGGCCTCGGCCGCCCGAGCGGCTGCGAGCGTGTCGAGGTCGTAGAGGACCTCCATGTGATCGCTGATGAATCCGAGCGGCATCACGGTCACCGCCTCGACTCCCTGACCGGCCAGCTCCTCGATACGGTCACCGACGTCCGGTTCGAGCCAGGGGACCTGAGGAGGCCCGCTCCGGCTCTGGAATGCGATCTCCCAGCGTGCAGCGAGCGGTGAATCGACGAGCCGCACGACTTCGGTGGCAGCCGCCCGCAGCTGGGCCTCGTACTCGCATCCGGCGGCCATGGCCGTCGGGATCGAGTGAGCGGTGAAGAGCAACCGATGCCGGGAGGGGTCGCCATCGAATGCTCGGTCGTGACGAGTGGGATCCCGGTGGCGCTCGAGAGCAGCGTTCACGTTCTCCGCGATCGGGGTGAGGAACCCGGGATGATTGTAGAACAGGCGGAGCTTCACGAGCTCGGGGGCTCCAGCTCCAACGGTCGTGCGCGCTCGTTCGAGGTCCTCCCGGTATTGCCGGCAGCCCGAGTACGTCCCGAAGGCCGAGGTGACGAAGACGAGCGCTCGCTTCACCCCGTCGTCGGTCATCTGCCGGACCGTGTCGGCCAGAAGGGGAGTCCAGTTCCGATTTCCCCAGTACATCGGCAGATCGATCCCGTGGCTGTGCAGCTCGAACTCCAGCGAGCTCAGCAATGCCCGACATTGGTCGTTGATGGGGGAGCGGCCGCCGAAGCGTTCGTATTGCTCAGCCACCACCGCAAGACGGTCGTCAGGTACATCACGCCCTCTGGTGACGTTGCGGAGGAACGGCATGACATCGTCGGGACCCTCGGGTCCGCCGAAGGACAGCAGCAGGAACGCATCGAAGGATTCGGGCATCCCCTCAGTGAACAAGGGTGGCGACCCGTTTCGTGCCACCATCTCCTGGTGCGTGTGATGACATGGAATCTCTGGTGGCGCTTCGGGCCGTGGCGTGAACGTCAAGCGGCGATCCGAGCCGAGATCGCGGCGCAGTCCCCGGATCTCCTGTTGGCACAGGAGGTGTGGTGTCATTCGGAAGACGGTGATCAGGCAGCACAGTTGGCCGAACCCGCCGGATACCACGTGGCCCGTTCGACCCGACCCGATGGCCAGCCGTATGCCTTCGGCAATGCAATCTTGAGCCGATGGCCCCTGGGCTCGATCGAGACGATCGCCCTCCCGGGCACCGACGGTCTGCCATCGCACCGGACCGCTGTGCTGGCCGAGGTCGATCATCCTGGGGGGTCGCTGCTCGCCGTCGTGACCCACCTGGAATGGCGCTATGACCACTCGGCGCTTCGTGTCCGTCAACTGGAGGCCCTCATGGCCGAGCTCAGGCTCCGCCGTCTCGGAACCGATTCCGAGCGTGCGATCGTGCTCGGTGGCGACCTGAACGCGGTGCCCGATGCCGACGAGGTCCGCCGCCTCACCGGATTGTCGGCGGCCTACGGCGAGGCCGGAAGCCGTGGTCCGGTCTTCACCGATGCCTGGACTGCGGTGCGTGACGATCCGGGGTACACCTGGACCCGGGACAACCCGCACACCCGTGATGCCCTCTGGCCCCGCCGGCGACTCGACTATGTGATGGTGTCGTGGCCTCGGCCCAAACCCATCGACAATCCGTTGGCGGCCCACCTGGGCGGCCAGGAACCGGTCGAGGGTGTCGTACCATCAGACCATTACGCCGTCGTCGTCGATCTCGATGACCGACCGCCCGAGGAGCACGAGTGACCTTTCAGCACCCGAACAGCGAACCAACTGGCCCCGCCGCCGGCTGGTATCCCGACCCCGTGACCGGAGTCGGCATGCGCTGGTGGGATGGTACGGCCTGGACCGACCACACCACGTTGGGGCGACCTTCGGAGCCGGGAGTGGCCGATCAGTCAGACCATCGCCCCGACGGAGGGCTCTCTGCACCCGGTAGCTGGCTCGGGTCGTCGTTCCGCCTGGTCGCGAAGCGAGCCGGACATCTGTTCCCGTTGCTGGTCCTGTTGTCACTGGTGCCGGGCATACCGGTGACGATCGCCTTCTACTTCGCGCTGAAGGACGTGGTTCTGGTCGCTAAGCCGAGCTGGCAATCGAACGAGCTCGAGTCGATCTCGATCGAGGGATTCGATGCCGCGCGGCTCGCTCCCGTGATCATTGCGCTGGTGGTGAGCCTGATGGCCAGCCTGATGCTCTCCATCGCCACCACGCTGCAGGTGTCCCGTGCCGCCGATGCCCAACCGGAACGTTGGGAAACCAGCCTCCGTCGGTCACTGACCCGTTGGCCACGAGTGCTGGGAATCACCATCCTCGTCGGCGTGATCTTCGCCCTGGTATCGGCGCTGTTCGTCGCGGTGTGCGCCGTCGCCGCCTTCCTGTTCCCCTGGGCGCTCGTGTTGGCAGTGCCGGCCGGGGTTGCCGGGCTACTTGCCCTGGGGGTGCGCCTTTCATTGGCCACCACCGCAGCGGCGC
>JAHECQ010000475.1 GCA_024641625.1 Acidimicrobiales bacterium
GATTGAACGAGCTGCGGGTCACTGTGGTCGAGCGTCGGTATGACGCGATGCTCACGGCGGGAATGCACACCGATGCGTTACCCGGACTTGCCGGCGAGGTCGAGGCTCATCCGTTGCGGGATCGTCTGGTGGGGTTGCAGATGTTGGCGTTGTTCCGGTCCGGTCGGGGTGCGGAGGCTACCCGGGTGTTCCAGGCCCACCGTGAACTCCTGGTGGAGGAGTTGGGTTTGGAGCCGGGTGCGGATCTGGTGGCGTTGGATCGTCGGATTGTGGTCGGGGATCCGTCGCTGTTGTTGGCTGAGACGCCGGGCCGCGCCTTTCGCGGTTACCGGTTGGGCGAGCAGTTGGGCGAAGGCGCGTTCGCGGTGGTGTATCGGGGAACCCAGCCGTCGGTGGGTCGTGATGTGGCGGTGAAGATCATCCGGTCAGAGTTGGCGAACCGGCCCGAGTTTGTGCGCCGGTTCGAGGCCGAAGCTCATTTGGTGGCCCGTCTGGAGCATCCGTACATCGTGCCGTTGTACGACTACTGGCGGGAACCGGATCAGGCCTGCCTGGTGTTCCGTTATCTGAAGGGCGGCACCCTCGAGCATCGGCTCACGTCCTCTGGCGGGCTGTCGATCGAGCAGTGCAGGATCATGGTCGACGAGGTCGGGTCCGCCCTGTCGGCCGCACATGCTGCGGGCGTCGTGCACAGGGACGTGAAACCGGCCAACGTGTTCCTGGACGAGACCGGCAACTTCTACCTCGGCGACTTCGGGATCGCGTTGGAAGCGGCCGAGCTGTCGGACCCGACCGCAGCGCTCTCCGCCGGGTCGCCGGCCTACGCCTCTCCCGAACAGCTGCGGCGTGAACCGATCGGCCCGTCAGCGGATGTGCATGGCTTTGGGATTTCGATCTACGAGGCCTTGACCGGCCGGTTGCCGTTCCCTTCGGCGATCTCCCAGGTCGATCTGTTGCAGCATCAGTTGCATGATCCGATCCCGCTGGTGCGGGACCGCCGAAATGACGTACCGGCCGCCGTCGATGGGGTGTTGGCGAAGGCGACCAGCAAGGACCCGGCCGACCGGTTCCAAACGGTCGAGGAGTTGGTGACCGAGTTCCGTGCCGCTCTGGATGGGGGTCCGGTGGCGATCATCCGGGCGGGTGCGGCGACGACGGTGTCCTCGGGTGAGGCCCGGAACCCGTACAAGGGGTTGCGGGCGTTCACCGAAGCCGACTCGGCCGATTTCTTCGGCCGGGAACGATTGGTCGATCGCGTCGTCGAGGTGTTGGGCCGGACCGGTACCGAGGGCCGCATCGTCGCAGTGGTGGGCCCGTCGGGCATCGGGAAGTCATCGATGGTCCGGGCCGGACTGCTTCCCGCGCTACGACAAGGCGCAGTGGCGGGTTCGGACCGGTGGTTCATGGCCACCATGTTCCCCGGCCGGGATCCATTCGACGAACTGGCGGCTGCCTTGCTGCGGATTGCCACCCATGCGCCGACCAACCTGATGGCACAACTCACCGAGGACCACCGCGGTCTGGCCCGGGTGGTCAAGGCAATGGCCCCTGACGAGAACCTCGGCGACGTGGTGTTGGTGATCGACCAGTTCGAGGAAGTGTTCACCCTCACCCAAGACCACAACGTCATCCGACTCTTTCTCGCAAGTCTCGAACATGCCCTGACCGATGCCCGGTGCCCACTCCGGGTGGTCCTGACGATGCGAGCCGATTTCTGGGACCGGCCCCTCCGGCACGGCTCGTTCGCCCGCCTGATCGAGCGGTCAACGATCAATGTCACGGCCCTCGCCCCGGACGAACTCGAGCGGGCGATCGTCGAACCAGCCCACCGGGCCGGGGTCGAATTCGAACCGGGACTGGTCTCGGAAATGGTCGCAGGGCTGACCGACCAACCCGGTGCCCTGCCGTTGCTCCAATACGCCTTGACCGAACTCTGGGAACAGCAGGTCTCAGGACTGCTGACCCGAGACGCCTACGAGACGCTCGGCGGTGTGGCCGGTGCCCTCACCCGACGCGCCGAAGACCTCTACCAACAGGCCAGCCCTGATGAACAAGCCGCCCTCCGCACCATATTCGGACGGCTCGTCACCCCCGGTGAAGGCATCGAAGACACCCGCCGACGAGCACCGCGCACCGAAGTCGCCAACAACCCAGCCGCCGAACAGATCATCGACCGGTACGGCGCAGCCCGACTCTTGTCCTTCGACACCGACCCGATCACCCGAGAACCCACCGTCGAGGTCGCCCATGAGGCACTCATCCGTCAATGGCCGAGACTGCGCACCTGGCTGGATGAAGACCGCGACGACATTCGAATCCAACGCCACCTCCACACCGCTGCCACGGAATGGGACAAGGTCGAACGTCCCGACTCCGAGCTCTATCGCGGCGGTCGACTCGCAACGGCAGAAGAATGGGCGACACGTCACGGCCAAGAGCTGGAAGTGGCGGAACGGGACTTCCTGATCCGCAGTGGACAACAGGCCAGCGAGCAGAAAGAGGCTGAGCGGCGAACCAACCAACGCCTGCGTCGGCTCCTGGCGGGTGTGGCCGTGGTGGCGGTGATCGCAGTCATCGCCGGCCTGCTTGCCTTCCAGCAGCAGCGCGAGGCCGACCGAGCCCGAGCCGACGCTGAATCCGCACGGCAGGACGCCGATGAGAACACGGCGTTGGCGGTCGAGGCATCTGAACGTGCCGATCAGAACGCGTCCAAAGAGCAGATCCGCCGGCTGGTGGCGGAATCAGCGATCCAGATCGACGTCGATCGTCGACGGGCCCTCCTCCTGGCCGTGGAGGCCCATCGCCTCGATCCGAGCCCGACCACCCTCGGTTCCATTCAGCGGGCGCTGCTCGGCGCCCCCATCAACTGGCTCGGTACCCTGTCCGGCGCCGAGCACTACCTGGGGGCAGTATTCGTCAGCAACGAACGACTCGTGGCCTTCACCAAGGTCGGCCTCGACGAGTGGGATCTCGATAGCTGGTCGATGGCCCAGACGATCAGCCTGTCCTCGAAGCCGACCAAGATCGCCGCCTCGAGCGATGGGAGCACGATCATCATGGGGAACGACGACGGCGAGTGGGAAGTCCGGCTCTCGGAGCAGCTCGACGATGTCGTCGAGTCAGGTTCGGTCGACTTTCCCATCACCGCAGTAGCGCTCTCTTCCGACGGGTCCAGGGTTGCCCTCGGTCACCACACCGCGACCGGTTTCAATGTCCGGATCAGCGATCGGGGCGCAGGAACCGACTCGAGCGACGTGGTGCGATCGCTCGCCGTCGAGGATCTCGCCTTCTCGCCCGACGACGAATCAGTCGCGATCGGAACCGGTGTCTACGGAGATGTGATCGTTGTCGATGCACGA
>JAHECQ010000476.1 GCA_024641625.1 Acidimicrobiales bacterium
CACGGCAACGACAGACAACTCGCCACTCAACCCACGGCGACGGCGACCGGCCGGCTGTTCCTCCATCTCTGACGTAGCTGCCTCCTAATCGAGGTGACCGGCCAGAAGGGGGAGGCTCACTCAGCGTGATCGGCCACAGCATCGATCCGCTCACCGTGACCGAGGCGCAAGACCGGAACATCCACCATCCCAACAAACCCTAGCAACACCGACAAACCTCCGCCCGAGCAGTCGAAACGCAGAGGGTCAAACCCCCCTTGCCACCGTGCTGGTTGGTCCTGCCCCGTCCAGAAAACGAGGCCCTTTCGCCGAATCGCGCAACGAAAATGCGACTCTTTTGCCCGGATAATCGCGAACGTAGCCGGGCGGGCCGGGTCATGACGACACCAGTCCCGGCTCAGAGCGGTGCCCGGGGCGGGACTCGAACCCGCACGACCTTTCGGCCCGAGGGGTTCAAGTTCGGCGAAAAGCCTCCAACAGCTCCGAACCAGACCGAAACCACAGGTCTCGCCCGACACCAGCGGCCGATCACTCCGACCGAGACCGACGAAACCGCGACCGACCGGCTGACCCTGTGCGCGTTTCGTGCACGTCCACGGATCCTCAGGTAGCACCGGCGATGTAGGCGGCGTGACGGTCCAACTGGTTTCGGTTGCGGTCATAGCGCGTCGTCGTTCGGGGATCGGCATGCCGGGCCGCGATTTGCCAACCCACAGGCCCAGCGCTCCAACGGCACTTCCCGAGTGGACGGTGATAATGGTTCCGCGGAACCGTTATCGGGCGGTTTCACCCGCCGCGTCGAGCTCGAAGATGTACGATCGCACTCATCCGGTACCCATTGGAGCGGGTGTTGGCCGGAGCTGGGGAGTCCTGTTGGTGAGCGGCTGGTGTCATCTGTTCTAGGTTCAGTCCTGCTGCTGGCAGCTAGGCTTGTAAGGTTCGCCATCGGGAAGGTACTGCTCCCATTCGTGTTGGGTGAGGGGACGCCCTGCGAGGTTGCAGGACTCCGCAAGGATGGTTTCGTGGCGAAGGTCCCAGGTGCCTGCGGGCGAAACTCGGGGGTCTGTTCCAGTTGACCCGGAGGTATGAATCCGGTCGCCATCAGGACTGGCAAGGTGGGCTCGACTCGTTGACGGCAGCTCAACCAGCAGTAGCCGATCGTCAAGATCCCAGACTTTCGACTCCGTTGCCGTCGATGTCACCAGGACCGTTCCGTCTGCGCTGAGCTCTAGGTGCTCCGGCGGGGTGTTGTGCCCAGGAAGCGACCACAGAGGACGGCTGGGTTCAGCAGAATTGATGCCGGTGACGGAGCCGTCCGTACGGCCGATGACGATCAGGTCCCCTTGGCCCCAGGCCACGGCGGATGCGTCGAGCGCTGTCGATGAGATGAACTCGGGCTCTTCGAACCCCCGCCAGATGTGAAGCTCGCCGGTCGTGGACACGACTGCGAATCGTTGGCCATCCGGCGCCACGGTCAAGGCAACTACGGGGGAGCCTCTCGTTGGGGAATCCGGGCTGGCGGCGGCGGTTGGGTGACCGTCGCGGTCGCGAATCAGTACTGTTCCGGACGCGACGCCGATGAGTATCCGTCTACCGTCGATGCTCACCGCGAGCGGGGCCGTGGCCGTGGTGGGTGCCGTGAAGGAACCGACCTCGTCGAGGGTCGGTGAGTCGTAGATGTGTACCGTCGTTGAGCAGGGGATGGGTGGGTAGAGACACTCTCCGACGAGCTCTGCTACTGCCAGGGTTCGCTCGTCTGCCGAGATCGCCACGGCAATGGCCTCCGCATCGCGGTCACTGATCGAGCCCCGAGTCGTTGTGGTTGGGTCGCTACCCACCAGTACGAGGTCGCCCGAGTCGGATACGCCCACCAGGGAGTTCCGCCCCAGCAGCGTTCCTGTGTTCTCGAGTGGTCCGGGCTGGAAGAGTGGCCCGTACAAGTCGGTCCGCCAGACCGTGGTATCTCCGTCGGCTCCGACCGAGACGATGGTTCGGTCGTCGGAGAACGCGATGCTGGCAATCGATGTTGCTGAGGCCTTGAACTGGGTGAGCACCTGCCCGTGCTCCAGATCGACCAGGGCGACCACCCCGCCAGCGGTGCCGACCGCTGCTTGTGCTGTCCCCTCGCTCAAGGCCATGGCCGTGATGGCCGCGTTGCCAGATCCGGGCAACCGGATCTCATTGGATGTCTCAACTATGAGATTTCGGTTTGGGGTCGTGTTGGATGGAACGCCGGGTAGGGCGCGGATGCCCTCGCTATCGAGTACCCGCCACACCTTCACCGTTCCGTTTGTGGAGCCGGTAGTAAGCCAGGTGCCGGACCCGGCTACTGCGGTGATATTCGGGTGCCGATCGAACTCTGGCAGCCAGGGCGGACGGCCGGTGCGCCCGGCGTCTGAACCCCATTGGAATGCATTGGAGAGCAGCGCAGATCCCTTCATCCGGGTATCGCTGCCGGGCGTGAGCACTTGGAAGTATGAACCACCTGCGACGAGGAGGTCGTCCTCATTCGCGAAGGCGACGACCGGGAGGGCCAGCTCGCCTTCAATCGTCGTCACCTCGTCTTGTTCGAGGTTCCAAACGCTGGTGTCCGGTTGATCAGTGTCCAAGGAATCGTTGGCGATGTCAGACAACCGGGAACCCCCGAACACGGCGAACACGCCGTTGGCCGAAACGGCGACCGACGTGGGCGGGGCCCGCAGTTCAATCGGCTTGACCGACCCATCTCGCAAGTCGATGGCGTAGGCCGTCCAAGAATCCCGACCACCAAGAACCAGGCGTTCGCCTCCCGCAGATACCGCGAGGAGAGGGGCAGACATGATCTCAGGAGCGGCGATGGTCTGGCTCACCCCCGTCGCGACCGACCGAACGATCAGCGAAGCATCGCTCACCATCGCGGAGTAGCGGCCCTCGGCATCTAGAGCCACCGCGGAAGGTTGGACGTCGGCCTGGTGTACGCGCCATGGTGCCGGACTTTGCGTTAGAGAGCGTCTCAGCATCGCTTCAGAATCTGGTCCGGGTTCGAGCTGCATCAACTCCAGGGCAAGCAGCGTCGCCACCACACGATCACTCCCGATGAGCTCGCGCGATGCCGACGCCATCCGGTCGATCGTCGCCTGTCGGGCGACTCGCTTCGCGGCATCGGCACTCGCGTCAGCATCTCGGGCGTTGTTGACGGCAAGGGCCCCAGCGGCGGCCGAGGCGACGAGGAGAACGATAGTGGCGGTGAGGAGGGTACGGAGTCGTCGGTTGGTCCGTTGTTGGCGGGCTTGTTCGGTTTGGGTGTCGGCCCGGGAGGCGGTGATGAACTCAGTTTGGAGGGGGGTGAGGTCGGTGTCGGTGTCGATGAGGTT